>JARRQD010000118.1:0-11148 GCA_037382205.1 Candidatus Thiodiazotropha sp. | reverse complement strand
GATCGGTATTGAAGATCTCGGGCGCACCGTAGTTCTCAACGGCCTCTTCCAGTGCCTCGATACAGAAGCTGGTGTCCAGCGTGTTAAAGACGCGCCAGAAGAGCACCCGCCGTGAGAACCAATCCATGATAGCCACAAGATAGACAAAGCCGCGGGCCATCGGGATGTAGGTGATATCGGTCGCCCACACTTGGTTCGGACGGTTGATGGTGAGCCCCCTGATCAGGTAGGGATACACCTTGTGCGTCTGATTGGCCAAGCTGAGGTTGCGCTTAGGATACAGCGCCACCAGGCCCATGGTGCGCATCAGGCGCTGTATATGTTTGCGGTTGACCCGATACCCCTCGTCCTCGAGCCAGTCACGGATACGCCTGCTGCCGTAGTAGGGATGCTCAAGGTGGCACCGGTCGATAAGCCTCATCAGCTCAAGCTCTTCCTCACTCACCGGCTCCAGTAGGTGATAAAAGGTCGAGCGTGGTAGCGCCAGAAGCTCGCATTGGCGAGTGACTGGCAACGAGTCCTTCCGGTCTACCATTTCTTTCCTCTGGGCCCGTGAATCCGTTCGAGCCCGTGTTCTAAAAAATCTTTTTCCATCGTCAGTTGGCCGATTTTGGCATGCAGTGCCTGGACTGTCTCTTGCGTATCCTCGACCTTTTTTGCGCTCTTACCGAAGACATCGGGGGCCCCACTGAGCAGTTGCTTCTTCCACTCGGTTATCTGGTTGGCGTGGACATCGAACTTCTTGACCATCTCTGCCATCGTTTGGTTACCCTGAATTGCCGCCAAGGCCACCTTCGACTTAAATTCAGGTGAAGTTAAAATTATTTTGGTGAGTTGGCTTATTTAGTGGCGTCTGCGATTCAAAGGCTTTATGGATTAATTGTAAAAAAGTAGAATTAAATAAGAAATGCTAAATACGAAGGGCAGAGCTGATTGATTTAACAATACGTGATGCAGTCTTACCATCCCAATACTCTGGTATCTGACTGCTATTTAGTGATTCTCCTGCCAGTAAGGCATCGAGCTTCTGTTCTATATTATCTAGCGTACAAAGCTGGTTTGTTCCATTAAGAATAGTAATTGGACGCTCTGTGTTTTGCCTTAGCGTTAGGCAAGGAATGCCTAAATATGTCGTTTCCTCTTGTATTCCACCTGAATCAGTTATAACTGCTTTACAATTGACGACCAAATTCATAAAACGAATATAGTTCAATGGTTCAAGTAGTGTAATGCCAGGTTTCTTAACTAGATCAGTCAATAACCCAAACTCTTCAAGATTTTTGTGTGTTCTTGGGTGAACGGGAAAAATAACTGGCAATTTTTCAGAGATTCGATTTATCATTCTGCAGCAATTAGAGAGTGACTTTGGGTTATCGACATTTGCAGGTCGATGGAGTGTAAGGACAATATACTCTCTACTACTAAGATTATGTTCTGAGGTGACGCTTTCAGCTTCTATGTTCTCACGCATCATTTCAAGTGAATCTATCATAATATTGCCAACAAATGTTATACATTCTGGATCTCTAGATTCATTAATAAGGTTCTCATTTCCATCAATTGAAGGTGTCCACAATATATCAGCAAGTAAATCAGTTGCAATACGGTTTATCTCTTCTGGCATACTACGGTCGTATGACCTTAAACCTGCTTCAAGGTGGGCAATAATGGGTCTATTACAGGTTTTACCATCTGCATCGAAATTATTATAATTAACTTTTGTTGCTGCCAAAGTGCAGGCGATTGTGGAATTCACATCACCAACCTTCCCAGTCTGCTGTGAATGAGAGCCGCTCCCTACTCCTAGGTGAATATGCGGCTCAGGCAAACGTAGGTCATGGAAAAATACGTCAGACATATTGAGATCATAATGTTGTCCTGTGTGGACAATAACTGGTTCTGCCCAACTCTCCTTGCAAAGTTCATGGTAAAGCGGAGCAATTTTCATGAAATTCGGTCTTGCAGCAGCAATAAGGTGAATCAGTTTACTCATAGTTAATTTGCAATTAGTTTGTGACCAATATACGAATATGTATCAATTAATGATTGCTAATAGCGACTAAAAAAACTTTAGTGATGATACCACGCAGCAAGGAAAACTCTATCATCATGATATAATGATGTTCATTAAGTAACGTGATGGATGAAACTCTACAATGATTAATTGATCGTGAGTATTCTAAATATCTGATCTTAGCTTAAATCTTGTAAGAAACGATTTAGAAAAATAATGATAGAATTACTCCTGTATACATTCGCAATGTTTAAGACATTTGATTCATCCAATAAACAACAAGTAAGAAATACTGTAAATAAAATAAAGGTTATCTTTAAGTAGGCCATTGATCGTCTATATTTTATCGATGTATACAGTATTACTGGAATTGTCAGATTCCTGTCATGTTTATAACTCAAGTTTCGGAGTTAAAATCTAGCACTTAATCACACGGAAGCCGATTTAAATCATTGCGCTGGATGCCTTATTTATAGCGTCATCCGAGATATCGACAGCGACTAATGGCAGATGAACCCATCGCGCCATAACGATACGTATGAGAGTTGAGATTGCTACGTAATAGGTTCTTGGCCCCATGTTACGTTGCGAAGCAAAGGTGGCCGCTTGCTCTTGAATAAAACCAAGATGCCGTGCCACCTTGAAATAGTGATTTTGTTGTTCGGCATCCATTTATGGCTCGTTGTACACTGGAAGATACGGCTAGAAATCCATTCTCAGATTCCCTCTCTATCGTGTCATTCAGTGGTATAAAATGTCCCGCCTTCGATGAAAAACGGGACATTTTGCCCTGTTTTGCCACAATTCCATTCTTTAGATTATTTTCCCGAACCGTGAATTCTTTACCGATATTCCAAATTGGCTTTCTGGTGCATAACTTGCATTCGACTTAAAAATATAGAATCCACCAGAAGATTTAAACCAGGAGGAATCGAGTATGACTGCTTCACAGAAGAGAATCGGTGACGAACTCCCACGGGTGTTCTCGGTATCGGTGATTATGCAAAGGTTACCCAGTGCTAATCGATGGGAGCCCTACCAATGGGAGGCCATCGGTGTACTGGCAACGGGGGAAGAGAGCAATTCAGACCAACCCGAACTGATCTTCGAGCAGCAGCAGACACGCCGTTACCTCTACTCCGGTTTCAACCTCAGGCTGCATGAGGATGAGTGCGAAAGTTACTACCATAACCTGCTTTCGCCAACACCCTGCTGCTATGTGGTTACTGATTTGATGGAAGATGCTACGCCAATACCGGTTGTGGTGAGCTTCAGTTTCGATGAGGCCCACGCCTATCTGGAGGGTGATGAGTCAGTTTACGCGGTAGCGGTGCCTGCAGAGATCTATCAATGGGCCGAGGCCTTTGTACTAGCCCACTATGTACCCACCAAACGCAGTAAGCGGGAGCGGACTGATTGGCGTAATGCGCAGGGGAGACCCCATGGATCATGATGATAGCCCACTGGATCAACAGCAGAGTAAAGACGATGGGCATTTTTTAAGTCGTTGGTCGGATCGAAAGCTGGCTTCCGAGCAACCTTTGGTACAACAACCCGAGCCAGAACCACTTCAAGAGCAACCCTGCGATGAGGATATGCCGCCCCTGGATTCGTTAAGTGAGTCCTCAGATTATACGGGCTTTCTCTCCCCAAAAGTCTCTGAGACTCTGCGAAAAATGGCCTTGCGCAAGCTCTTTCACGGTAGTGATTTCAATCTTTGCGACGGTCTAGATGACTATGACGAGGATTTCACCACATTCCAAGTCTTGGGGGATGTGATCACCGCTGATCTGCACCACCAAATGGAGCTAGAAGAGCAGCGAGAGGCTGAGCAACAGGTGTTGGCTGAAGAGCAGGCGGTTGAACCTCAGGTGGAGGAAGACAGCCGCAGTGATAGCCAAACCGAGGCCCAGCCTGAAGCACAACAAGACACCGGTGAAACTGGTGATGACGACAATCGAGAGATCTCCACATGAATGAGAGCAATAACAGTACCGTACAACAGATCAACCGTCAGGCCCGGCGCGAGGCCGAAGCCGCCATGGGGCGGGTGAGGATTGAAGCCACTGGGCTGGTTAGCTATCAGAGTCGCGGACGTCTGGCGGTGATCGGCGACCAGCGGGCCATGGAAATTGCGCCGCGACTGAGTGACCGGTTGCACCCATTAGTGATTCTTACCGCTGGTGCTGAAGAGCCTGGGGTCCCAGTGGTGCCATTGGGGGGAAGACGTCTTCAGGTCGAAGGCTATCTGGGGGTCTTCAAGCTGAACCTTGGCGAGCCCGACCAGGCGAACTTCGAGGTAGTGGCGGTGGATCTGATCCTCGATCTATCGGACGAGCCGTTGATGGATCTGGCGATGCCACCCTTTGGCTATTTTCACGCCTCTAAAGATGAAGCCCAGTTGGATCAGGCGATTGCATCTCTCAGAGAGATGAAGGGGCAGTTTGAAAAACCTAAGTTTTATAATTATGACCCGCAGATTTGCGCCCATGGTCGTTCCGGTATCTCCGCTTGCAGTCGATGTCTCGACGCCTGTCCGGCTGAGGCGATCACCAGCCTGGTGGAGAAGATTGAGGTGAATCCCTATCTCTGCCAGGGGGGCGGTGTCTGTGCAACAGTCTGTCCGAGTGGGGCGATCCGCTATGTCTATCCCAGCGTCAAAGATACCCTGGAACGGCTGCGTAAGTTACTCATTGCCTATCGTCAGGCTGGAGGGGTAGATCCACTGCTGTTGATTACCTCAGAGCGTGATCAGCCTCTGCCTGAACCAGCCATTGGCAATCACCTAGTGTTGCAGGTGGAGGAGCTAGCCAGTGTCGGATTGGAGGTCTGGTTGTCAGCCCTGGCCTATGGCGCCAAAGCGGTCTGGCTGGTGGATCGGCAGGAGATGTCAGCAGAGGTGAGTGGGGCCATGCAGCAACAACTGACCACGGCTGAAGAGATTCTGCTTGCCATGGGTTATCCCGCCGGGGTGGTGAAACTGGTTCAGCCGGACCAGCTTGAAGATTCGTCAAGGATGCCTGAGATTGAGGCAGCGGGATTTTCCGGAATGGGGGATAAGCGTCAGACCGCCTATCTGGCGATCGATCACCTCTATAATCAGGCGGCTTACGCCAAACCCGTGGTCAGTCTGACTCAAGGAGCCCCTTTCGGCACCGTTGAGGTGTCCGCCCAATCATGCACCCTCTGTAACGCCTGTGTCGGTGTCTGTCCGGGTAAGGCGCTGCAGACCGGCTCCGGTGAGCTGCCCCAGCTGAAATTTGTCGAGGCAAACTGTCTGCAGTGTGGCCTCTGCGTATCCGCCTGCCCAGAGGAGGCGATCACTCTCTCTCCCAGGCTGATGTTCGATACGCAACTCAGAAAAGAGCCGAAAACTCTGCATGAAGAGCATCCATTTCACTGTGTCTCCTGTAGTAAACCCTTTGCTACCCGCTCAGTGATCGAGAAGATGCAGAGCCGGCTCAGTGGCCACTCTATGTTCCAAAGTGAACGTGCAATCAGACGCCTGAGTCTCTGCGATGAGTGCCGAGTGGTTGATATTGCCCAAGACACGGACGCAATGGATGGGCAGATTCGTCAATAAAATCCCCATTGCTTCGCCATTCGATTCCCCTTTTGTCATTTTTTTCCCCGTGGATCTGGTCTACGGCTTGCACTTGTTATCTCCGAGGAGCGTGTGATGAATGATCTGAACCACAGGGCGCAAAACAACATGATCAACAACCCGGTGACATCTGAAGAGGCCGCCTATCCCACCGAGCAGGGATGCCTGGACGAGGAGCAACAGTGTCGGGTCGGTGCCTATGGGATGTTGGCGCAGCTGCTGCGGAATCCACCGGATCATCAGGTGCTCAGCCAGGTTTCAGCCTTTGCCGAACTCTCTTCAGAGGTTGATGAGCTGGCCTTGTCGATGAGCATGCTGGGACTCTCCGCCGCCAGCTCCAATGGCGCGGCAGTGGATGATGAGTTCCACAACCTGTTTATCGGCATGGGTCGAGGGGAACTGGTGTCCTACGGTTCCTGGTATCAGACTGGTTTTCTGATGGAGCGACCTTTGGCTCGGCTGCGCGACGATCTGGTCCGCTTGGGCTTGCAGCGTCAACCGGGCGTCGCTGAGCCGGAAGATCATGTGGCGGCGCTGTGTGAAGTGATGGCCATCCTGATTCAGGAGTCACAGTCCTTTCAGCAGCAGGCTGAGTTTTTTGAAACCCATATGGCGGGTTGGCTAGATCGGTTTTTCACCGACCTGAGTGAAGCCAAGTCTGCGATTTTCTACAAGGCCGTGGGGCGCTTTGGCGTCGCCTACGTGGCTTTGGAAAAGCGTTACCTGAACATGATGGTGTGACGCAACACCGAAAATGATCGAACCACTACCCAACGGAGGAAGCGTCGATGAAAAAGAAGTCCAGACAAACACCGGATAAGCAACGCAGGGCCTTTCTGCGGGGTAGTGCCGGAGCTGGCGTCGGTGTGGCGGCCATGGCCACACTTCCCGGTCTGACAGCGGCCTCTGTCGAAGCGCCCGTCGAGGATAAGTCTGACGCACAGAAAGGCTACCGACTGACACCGCACATCGCCGCTTACTACAAGACCACAATGCGTTGAGTCATCGAGGGTACTGGAATGAAACTAAACAAGATCTCTGACTCTGTAATCGATATCAACAAACAGCCGGCGCCAACCAGGCGGTCAAAGGTTGGTGTGACAATGAGTCGTCGCAGTTTTCTGCGCAATTCAGGCTTGATGGCAGGCGGTGCCGCCCTGGCTGCAGGCTTTGCCCCTGGGATGATCAAGCGGGCGCAAGCCGCTCCTGATGCCAAGGGTGGTAAGGTTGAATTGAAGAAGACCATCTGTACCCACTGCTCGGTAGGTTGTGGCATCATTGCTGAGGTGCAGAACGGGGTCTGGACAGGTCAGGAGCCGGCCTTTGACCACCCCTTTAACCTGGGCGCCCACTGCGCCAAGGGCGCTTCGGTGCGAGAGCATGGTCATGGGGAGCGTCGACTGAAATATCCCACGAAGTTGGTAGATGGTAAGTGGAAGCGGGTCTCCTGGGAGCAGGCGATCAATGAGATCGGCGACAAGATGCTGGAGGTCCGCGAGCAGTCCGGGCCCGACTCGGTCTACTGGTTGGGATCGGCCAAACACAACAATGAACAGGCCTACATGTTCCGCAAATTTGCCGCCTTCTGGGGCACCAATAATGTGGACCATCAGGCACGTATTTGTCACTCCACCACCGTAGCCGGGGTTGCCAACACCTGGGGTTACGGGGCCATGACCAACTCCTACAACGATATTCATAAATCCCAGGCGATCCTGATTATCGGCGGCAATCCTGCGGAAGCCCATCCGGTCTCTCTGCAGCATATCTTCAAAGCTAAGGAGGAGAACAACGCAGCGCTGATCGTCATCGATCCCCGCTTTACCCGCACCGCCGCCCACGCCGATCAATATCTGCGTTTGCGTCCAGGCACCGATGTGCCGCTGATCTGGGGCATGCTCTATCACATCTTCAAAAACGGTTGGGAGGACAAAGAGTTTATCCGCCAACGGGTCTATGGCCTGGAAGAGGTGAAAAACGAGGTGGCCAAGTGGACGCCCGATGAAGTGGAGCGGGTTACTGGTGTGCCGGAGAATCAGGTCTACGCCGCCGCGAAGACCATGGCGGACAACCGTCCGGGCACCTTTATCTGGTGTATGGGGGGTACTCAGCACACCATTGGTAACAACAATACACGCGCCTACTGCACCTTCCAGCTGGCCCTGGGCAATATGGGGGTTTCCGGCGGCGGCACCAACATTTTTCGTGGACACGACAATGTACAGGGTGCTACCGACTTCGGTGTGCTCTCCCACACACTGCCAGGCTACTACGGACTCTCGAAAGGGGCCTGGGGCCACTGGGCCAAAGTGTGGGATGTGGATTACGACTACCTGGCCGGTCGTTTCGATCAGGGCAGCTATGAGCAGTCCAAAGGTAAGGATCTGCCGGTGATGAACAGCAAAGGGATACCTGTATCCCGCTGGATCGATGGCGTACTGGAAGAGAAGGGCAATATTGCGCAAAAGGACAATCTGCGGGCGATGGTGTTGTGGGGCCATGCGCCGAACAGTCAGACCCGAGGCCCGGAGATGAAAAAGGCGATGGAGAAGCTGGATATGATGGTGATCATCGATCCCTATCCGACCGTCTCCGCCGTGATGCACGATCGCACCGATGGCGTCTATCTACTGCCCGCAGCAACCCAGTTCGAAACCTACGGCTCTGTCACCGCTTCGAACCGCTCTTTGCAGTGGCGCGACAAGGTCATCGAGCCGCTGTTTGAGTCGCTGCCCGATCACACCATTATGTATCGCTTGGCCAGTAAACTCGGTTTTGCCGAGGAGCTGTTCAAGCACATCAAGGTAACCAATGATGAGCCACTGATCGAGGATATCACCCGCGAGTTCAACAAAGGCATGTGGACCATCGGCTATACCGGTCAGAGCCCTGAACGGATGAAGAAACAGCAGCAAAACTGGGGCACCTTCGACTACACCTCATTGAAAGCAGAGGGTGGCCCTTGCGACGGTGAATTTTACGGCCTGCCCTGGCCCTGCTGGGGTACCGCAGAGATGGGGCATCCTGGCACACCAAATCTCTACGACACCAGTATGCCGGTGGCCGAGGGTGGTCTGACCTTCAGGGCCCGATTCGGTGTCGAGCGCAACGGGGTCAGCCTGCTGGCGGATGGCGCCTATTCCAAAGGGTCGGATATCAAAGATGGCTATCCGGAATTTACCGACAAACTGTTGAAGAAGCTCGGCTGGTGGAACGATCTCACGGCGCAAGAGCAGACCCTTGCGGAGGGCAAGAACTGGAAGACCGACCGCTCTGGCGGCATCCAGCGGGTGGCGATCAAACATGGATGTGCCCCATTTGGAAACGCCAAAGCACGCACAGTCGTCTGGACCTTCCCTGACCCGGTGCCGATTCATCGGGAACCCCTCTACACCAGCCGTCGTGATCTGGTGGAGAAGTACCCCACCTATGAAGACCGCAAATCCTTCTACCGTCTGCCAGTACGTT
Organism: Candidatus Thiodiazotropha sp.; assembly: GCA_037382205.1. Taxonomy (GTDB): domain Bacteria; phylum Pseudomonadota; class Gammaproteobacteria; order Chromatiales; family Chromatiaceae; genus Thiodiazotropha. The sequence continues at coordinate 2,062 of JARRQD010000118.1, read as the reverse complement.
ACGGCTCGATCCAGGCGAAGGACTACTCGAAGGACTATCCGATCATTCTCACCTCGGGACGTCTGGTTGAGTATGAAGGCGGCGGTGATGAGACCCGATCCAACCCATGGCTGGCCGAGTTGCAGCAGGATATGTTTGTCGAGATGCATCCGCGGGATGCTAACAATGCGGGGGTCAAGGATGGTGACCAGGTTTGGCTGGAGGGTGCCGAAGGGGCGAAGATCAAAGTCAAGGCGCTGGTGACTCGAAGAGTGGGCGCTGGTGTGGTTTTCATGCCATTCCATTTTGGTGGCCATTTCATGGGCAAGGATCTGCGCAGCAAATATCCCGAAGGATCCGACCCTTATGTATTGGGTGAAGCCTGTAATACTGCTATGACTTATGGCTACGACTCCGTTACACAGATGCAGGAAACCAAGTGCAGCCTGTGTCGCATCACCAAAGCCTGATCGCAGGTTTAACAGAGGATATACGACATGGCGCGAATGAAATTTTATTGTGATCCTGAACGCTGCATCGAATGCAATGCCTGTGTGACTGCCTGTAAAAACGAAAATGAGGTGCCCTGGGGGGTCAACCGTCGTCGAGTAGTGACCATCAACGATGGGGAAGAGGGTGAGCGCTCACTCTCGGTGGCCTGTATGCACTGCTCTGATGCACCCTGTGCGGCGGTCTGTCCGGTGGACTGTTTCTATACCACCCAGGACGGGGTGGTGCTGCATGACAAAGACATCTGCATCGGCTGCGGCTACTGTTTCTATGCCTGCCCTTTCGGTGCGCCACAATTTCCGGAAGATGGCGCCTTTGCGACCCGTGGCAAGATGGACAAATGTACCTTCTGCGCCGGTGGGCCGGAGACAGACAACAGCTCGGACGAGCATCGTAAATACGGTTCCAACCGTCTTGCTGAGGGCAAACTGCCGCTGTGTGCCGAGATGTGTTCCACCAAGGCCCTGCTGGCCGGTGATGCGGACGTGATCTCCGATGTCTATCGCAATCGTGTTGTCAACCGCAGTGCGAGTATCTTGGCTCGGGGAGTCTCCTATGGTGAATCCTCATTCAGGGCGCCGAAAAACATGAGTGGCAAAAGCAGTTCAAAAGAGTGATTGAGATTCACTCCGCCAATGAATGCAAAGAGTCATTTGGTGTGGCTACATCGCACCTTATGACTTCCAATATTCATGCAAAAGCGTCATCCCGGCGTATGCCGGGATCCAGAAGCTAGAAGGCAGAAATTTTAAAGTATTCACTGCGGCACTCAAACCTGCAGTGGTTGCATTAGCAATAATGAGAACTAAAACTGATGGTATCACAGGTCTTGTAGAGGCTATGTGTCGTTTGTATTAGATCATCAGCAATAGCATTTGCGTTTATTCGTTTTCATTAGCGGACTAAACCAAAACGTAGATCATCAGGACAAGGCTCAATGATCAAGATAAGAGACAAGATCGGTCGTCGACTCGGACGCCTATCATTTAGCGGATTACTGGTGTTTCTGTTGTTCTACAGTCTGCCACTGGAGATCATTGCCGAGACAAACAGCAATCGTGGTATGCCAACAACCACGCTGCTCAATCCAGCGGCCCAACTGTGGCGGGATGTACGCCAGAGGGATGGCGGTAATTTGGGTAACACCCAGGTCAAAGGGGTTGATAGTGGTGTGTTGATCAATGCCAATGGGGATCGATGGGGTAGGTTCCGTATGCAGCAGCTGATCCCGATCGGTGGAACCCTACTGATTGCCGTGATCCTGTTGTTGGGGATCTTCTATCTGCTTCGGGGCAAGGTGGCCATCGAAGGCGGTATGTCAGATCGTAAGCTGTTTCGTTACTCAACTTATGAGCGAACGATCCACTGGTTTTTGGCGACGGTATTTCTATTTCTTGCGATTACTGGATTGACACTGCTGTTTGGTCGGTCACTACTGATTCCTTTGATTGGTAAAGAGGCGTTCTCCGTGATAGCTACATTGAGTAAAGAGGGGCATGACCTGGTTGGGCCGCTGTTTATGATGGCTGTGGTTTTGATGTTCATCCAGTTCGTTAAACGTAACATCTACCAG
>JARRQD010000117.1:0-9483 GCA_037382205.1 Candidatus Thiodiazotropha sp. | reverse complement strand
CAAGTGGTATTTAACGATAACGGGATAGCATAAGGTTTCCGTGTAAACCTCATCCAGGAACAGCATATGGAAATGTACATTGAGATTGAGCGCACCACCAAATCGCTGGATCAGCGTCACCGCACCGGTCTGCGCCTTGCACTCGCGGCTTGAGTGGCTTTCTAAATGCACACTTTATATAGGACACTACACTAGTCTCTCATGTCTGTTGGCATAAACCTTTGCTAGGGCTCGTGGGATACAAAACCGCATTATGGTTTGCCGTCATGTGCCAATAGGTGTGTGCGTTCTTCTGCGGTGGTAATGGCGGTATTGGCTTCATATTCAACTTGGGGTGGCTAGTTGATGGCTGGACATGTTGGTGTTCGCACCGCTCACCCGCAACCTACGCGGTTGGGAATGATATTTCGTGTGTTTGACCGTTAGTCATTACGACAGCATTTAAGATAGTCGGAAAATTCCTGTTGGACGTGCAGCGGCAAGGACTTGTTCTGCGCGGCCATCATGTCCCTAAATGACGGGTAATACTGCTCGATGATTTGTTAGAGAAGTGTCCGTTCATACAGACCGGAGGTGCCTCCCCCGGCCTGTCTAGATCTTCAAGCGACCAACTTAACCGCAATCTCCTGCCCCCACTGGGCCGATGCCGCATACTTATCCATCCTGTCGAAGTTGAGGTACTTATAGATCTCCGGCGCCATGGAAAAGCTGTGTTGCCTTCTCTATCACTCAACGAGGTCGGCCCTCTCGATCTTGTTTTCGGAGCTCAATACTGAGCCTATGCTTTCCCTTGTCAACGCTTAACCTTGTCCTTACGGATGTCGACCCATGACTCAGGGTGTTGGCGGATCGCTCATCCTTAACAAGTAGCGGGCTTTCACTGCCAATCTCTTGCCGATTTAGCCCGGTGCACTGAATGCCACGGTTTATCCGGGTGTTATTAGTTCCTTGGTCACGATGTGAGACATATCGCTTTCTTTCCAGGAAGATACCAATAGGCCAATGATTCAGGGTACTTCGAAGGTGAACACCAATCCGTCTATGGCAAGATGTCCATCGTCCATCACCAGGATAAAACGTCTCGCCCGAACTCCGGAGTCGAATACCAATGTCATTGTGGTGCCACTGATGTTTACTTGGCCTGCCATACTGGGAACACCGCCTCCCCAGGTATAGGCACTTCCATCACCATCCCAGGCGCCGACTCCCAACGTGCTGATACCTTCAATGGTGTAGAGAAATCGAGCTGCGTTATTGAAAGCAAAAACACGATCTTCGTAGCCATTGTTGCAGTATCCTATGTCGTAGCAGCCGTAGTTCCACCACTCATAGTTCGACCATACACCTGTAAGATCGGCAGCTCTAGCAAGGCGCGCGGGTACAGCGCTTTCGCCACCAATCTCTGCGAGTTGTCCATTCTCCATAACCACCGAATAGCTTTCGACTTCATCCCCGAGTGGGGAGAAGAATGTGAGCGTTGTACCGTCAAATTGATAGGTATCACAAAAGGGTAGGCCATTCGGTTGTGTGCGATTGCAGTCCAGTCCGGTAAATGGTGTGGCACCTCGATACGCATACCCATTTGCATCAAACCAAAAGTGATCCGCTATGTGGTAAAGGTCCATTACGCCACTAAAATAGACTGGACGCACATAACGACCAGAAAGGGAGACAGCAGGCGGAGTGGGTTGCGGCGTATCCTGTGAGCCATATACCGGATCAGCCACCGGTACGCCAACATGCCAGCAGTTCAACTTTGAAGGCCCTTGTGAAGTTCCATTATCGAAAAGACCGTCAGCTTCTGTAGTCACGTAACCGAATTCACTTATGCCGCTGTCATCTTTTTCGTAATAGCTAAGCTCTGCACCCCCGAGTGCACCGCCGGTGAATGAAACGGTAGTTTCGAACTCTTCTATACTTATGGTGGCCTGCCATCTACCCTGAGTGTTGCCCAACGAATAGCCTCCGTTTTCTGAAATAACAAGGGCAACGTCCTTACCGGTATCAATATCCCTACATGTATAGTCACCAAAGTTTACAGCGGCCCGTTCAAGTTTTAACTGTGCTCTGACTTGACTGGCCCCGTTCTGATAACAACTGGCAGACCGGCCATCCGGCGAGATATCGAAATACTGTCCATGTGTATCGAAATGCACCTGTACTGCTTCGCCATCCAGAGGACCACCGCGAAACTCAATGTCGTAATCATCATCTTCCCCGAAAGCCTGTATAGCACCTGAACCCATACCTGTAGAATAGCTGTTGCCTGAAACGACGATCATCATATCAGCTGAACTAAAATCAGAATCATCCCAGTTGTAGCAATAAAAACTGTCATCGATCAGCGTGGTGTAAGGGTCGATACCCGCAGCCACGGCAGTCAGCGTGGGCCGTGTATCTTCGTGAGAGATGTGACGCGCCTCTATCGTTAACACACTATCGGTGTTACCGCCGGATTCGGCAGTGTTGTCTCCGCCGGATTCTGGTGTATTGTCTCCACTGGAGCCGGATGAGCCACCACAGCCGTTGAACAGTATCAGTGACAACACACAAATAGTCGTGGCAAGTAGTTTGGTTAGTTGTGTTTTCATTAAGAACTTCTCGATGGTGCTCAAAGTTTGATTTCCGGTTTTAACGATTGGCAAGAGAAATCTGAGGGATCAGCAACAAAAAAACACTCAAGCAAAAGTACTTTTCTACTAAGGTTTGTTTGAGCTGTTTAATCACTTCCTTTGCTCCAAATACTATACTGTTGTTTTGCCTAGATTTTTATACTATAGAGCCATGATTGGCGCCAGTTCTGAGTGTGCGACACTGGATTTTATCCTGTCTGATGGCTCGACCGACTCAAGCGGTTTGTCTTGATGTTTAAGCATTCCAGCTATCCGGCCTCTATAGTGCTTGTAGTAATGACCAGAGAACATATCCTCGCCAAACAGAAAGGCGCAGCGAATATAGTGGGAAATGGAGGGGTAATACGGGATTTCTTTGAGAAAGATGTGTTGCTTGCACGATATCGTCATTGCCGGCTCCGTGGCTGAGGCGCATTCCATGTATGCTCGAATTGTAACCCACCTATTTGTTCTTTTCAAACGGTGACTGTCCTGGTTCGCGCTGGTTCGGCGCGGCCTTAAGCTTTGGCTCGATATATTGCACTATCAGCACTGCGTAATAGTGTTTCAGGATCATTTCCATCATCAGGAAACAGGGTAATTCCAATACTGACAGAGATAAAAGACTCTCGCTCCTGCAGCAGATAAGACAGTGAGATCTCTTTTAACACCTGAGCCACTATCAACTGTGTCATAACTTTGAACACCAACCACAACATCTAATGCCTGTAGACGGTGCAAAAAGCGCCTTTGTAGAAAGCCCTATCAAATGATTCTTTTACCCGCTTTAATTACCTGTTTAGCTAAGTTCTTGTGAGCTCCTGTTTTGCATACGACAAAAAAATCACCTGGCAGGTCGAGATTTTGCATAACTCTGGTTTCATATTCATCAGACGAAAACAGGAACCATTTTGCGGCAAATACGATGATATAAACAGGTTTTTCTGGAAAATATTCAAGTTGTTTTTGCGCCAACCAGACCTTACCCACTTTTTTATTTCGCTTAAGATTCTTGACAAGTTGTTGAAGTAGTTTCTGATTGATCTCGGGGGGAAAAAAATGGTCATCCGTTGTCACACTTTCACGTTCTGCGCTTGCGGCCAGGAATACTTCATTTTGTTCGATAGATTCCTGCCACCAGGTCTCTGCCTCATCATCCTTACCCTGCTGTTTAAGAAAATCGTAGCCCGCATTTGCTGCATCTTTTATAAGGCTTGCACTTTTGCGTGCCAGACGAAGCTGATTTAGACCAGCCGCGTCGCCCTGCTCTATCATTATCAGCCCTATAAAATAGGCTGGATCCGGATCTTGCGGATGGCGTTCCTGATAAGCCTGAAAAAGAGGCATAGCCGAACTAGCAGATTCAAACTCATTACTCCAGTATGCATAGCTCCACAGGTCTTCGTCACTCAGATCGGACACATCGCTAAGAGCGAATTCCTGTAGCCCCTTGCGGGCCTTGCTGACGTAGTCAAAGCGCTGCTTCCATGATTCCTCATGGTCATTCATCCACTGCTGATCAAACTCCTGCATAATCTGCTGGTTGAGCTCACCCAGCCAGGCCTCAGCAGCACTCGTTTTAGGTATTTGAGGAAGCTGCGGCGCAGCCTTCAGCGCACGCACTCTATCCTTGAGGCTTGGATGTGTATCAGCATAATGAGTTTCCACTCCCATCGCATTACGGATGCTCTCCAACATCTCTTCTCTAGCCATGGGATTGTCACCTAGAAATCGGGCGAGACCCTCGAATGGGGCATAGGGTGGTTGTTCCTGCATGTCAGCATACTTAAAATAGCTATGCCAATATCTCTCATCCACATAGGGAGCTGTAGCGTGTACATTGACCAGTGCTCGAGTCGCTATCTCAGGTGAGGTCAATTCGGCGGCAATAGCATCCGCTTCGAATTCATTGTTACGCGCCAGCGCAAACGAATACGCCTCAAATTGCGGAGAGTACCAGTCAAAGAACTTCCGCATTAGCCTGCCACCCCAGGAGTCTGTATCATCAAAAGCTGAAAGTACGCGCATCCAGGTAATCCTTACCCGGTAAATCCAACCACTAAAACGACTGTGATTACCTGACAAATGTCCAAACTCATGGGCCAGTACAGAGCGCATCTCATCAGGAGATAATGTCAGCAACAACTGATAACCGAGGATGAGATAATTTTTATGCCATCCGAGAATACCCAGCCGAGGATGCTGTACAACAGAAGCATTTAGATTTTTATCCAGAATCACCTCATGGATCTTAAGCGAGTTCAACTGCTTGCTGAGTTGATCCACCTCGGCAAACAATTGAGGAAACTTTTTACGTTTCAAAGAATAACCTTCTGGTGGCGTAAACCTCACCCATAGAGCACGCAGCAACACCCAGATGCCAGCCCCCACCATGATGATCAGTTTCTTTTTAAGCAAAAGAATAAAAAGCCCAGTACTGAAAAATGCTGAAGCGACAAGGCCACCAACCAACCCGATCAGGACGAACAGAACCAGAAAAATAACCACATACCCAAGCAATGCGAAAAGAGCGAGCTTTGTAGTATAAAATCTGGGATTCATCTCAGCATCGTGTTCCGCTTTCCTTACCAGATCAATAAAATCTTCTTCGTCGTTAATACTCATAACTCATCCCTGTTGTAGGCCATAATTTGAACTGACGTCAATTTTAGCCGAAGTTTTGATTTTAACTTAAATTTTTTTGAGGATGAACTGGTCTCTGCGGCTCGCCCTAAATAGAATAGATGCCCCCCTCTTGAGACTCCCATCTACCCGATCTCAATCCACTTAACTCCCCAGGTTTCCGTCTGAATCCACACTTTCCCACAGCCTTTTTGGCCTTCAGCCTTATTCGGGCAGCATGTTACCAGGCAACCTTTCCTGCTGTTGCTTACCGCGTAGATCCGTCATGTGCCAATAGGTGTGTGCGATCTTCTGCGGTGGTAATGGCGGTATTGGCTTCATATTCAACTTGGGGTGGCTAGTTGATGGCTGGACATGTTGGGGTTCGCACCGCTCACCCGCAACCTACGCGGTTGGGAATGATATTCCGTGTGTTTGACCGGTAGTCATTACGACAGCATTTAAGATGGTCGGAAAATTCCTGTTGGACGTGCAGCACGATTGACATATTCTATTGCGCCCTTGATATCAGTTACCATGATGATCCACTGCTTGAGAGAGAATCCGCATCTCTTCTCTATTTCGCGTCGTTTCCAAGGAGTTCAACTGATTTTTTTAGGTTCAAAGCATTGGGCACACACAAAGGCGCCTGTGTATCCATGACTGTTTGACAGTAGAGACCGGTATCTAATTGGGCGCGTTCGCCATTACCTGAAAGCCAAGGGAGAACAGATCCGTCTCTATCCTTCCAGGCCTCTCGGCATCACCAGATAAGGACAGCTCGCCGCGATCTCGTCATAGACCAGCCATGGCGCATCCTCATATCGGCGTGAAAAATGGAACGGCACCAGGTGGCGTACACACGCTTTGCTGGCGATTTCTGCACACGCAGTCGTGGTCAGGTGGCCTGTGTGCCGAGCCTGTACGACATCTTTTTGCATGAAGGGCGACTCACAGAACAGGGTGTGAGCCTGTTTGGCGAGTTCAGTAAGACTTTCGCGGTTATCCACGGTGTCGGCCAGATCGGTGGCATAGACGATTTTACTGCCCGGGCTGCTCAGAGTGAGATCAGCAGCCAGGGCTTTGACGTATTCTGCACTGCCGTTTGGTAACTCAATCCGGTGGTCCCATTGTTGATCGACAATGCGTTGTTTCAACTCAGTCAGCCAGGGACCTGGTTCTAAACCGCGTTGACTGAGTATCTCCTTACGAACATTGATCTGCAACACGGGTTCGAAGGCGTATGCAAGTACAGGGATACCGTGATCAAGGGTGATGGCACGCATCCGAAATTGGGGCTCTTCAAGTACGATACCCTCTTTCACCAGGATATCCTCAAGCGCCTGGCGACCTGCTTTACCTGCCTGTAGCCGAACACGGATCAGACGTTCGCCATGCAGTTCAGCGACCTCGAAACGGGGTCCCCGGTCACCGATCCGGTCCCAATGGATACCATTGATCAGGTGTTCGATCTGACCGGCAAGCCCCGGAGGTCCAAACAGACGGCAGCTCTGCTGTTCGCCTATGCGTGAGCGCAGCAACCAGAGAAAACCACAGATGTGGTCCATGTGAGCGTGACTGATAAAGACATCGCTGACCTGATGCGCTATCCGCCCCGACAGCCGTGCTCCATCGCCCAGATCGAATAGCAGACTGCGTCGCTGATGCGCCAGGCGAAGATGCAACTGAGGATCGCCGAAGACACTGTTCATCATCAGCGCAGAAGCGCTACCGGTCTGAACCATGGGCCGGTATCCACCCTCTTGTGTCCTCGGATATTCCGGAACCAGGTCACTGGGGGGAAGGTAGCGCACCACACTCTTGGCAAAACGCTTGCTGGTAACCAGTTGGCCAGAGGTGTCGCGTACGGCGTCACGCACCAGCATCAGTGATGTGGGTTTATCCTCAACTGGCAGCATGAGCTGTAGGGTCTCCCCCCTCATGGCGATAACCTCACCCATAGAGACACTGCTCTCACCCTGAAGAAATGCAACCTGTTTACCGATCCATGCATCAGGGGCATGACGGGGTGGTGTACCGAGTCGAGTCACTGCGCTCAAATCGATCTCCCGAACAGCGGCCTGACCCAGGTAGCTATTCCATCGCTGTGTCCGCAGGCGATTGCGACTGTTTTTACCCGGCCGTCTGGCCAAAGGTGAGGCCCCGATTACCACGACGTCGGCTGTCAATGACTGCAACTCCTGGACGAGAGGCATGGCCTGCCCTTCACGCAACAACACAGCAATCAGATCGACACCGGCCGTAGTGGCAATCGAGGCCAGCAATTCAGCCCCTGCCACACCTCGCACTACGCCTGGTGAGTCGATCAGCAGGCTACCTTTACTGACTCGCTTGGCTAGTCTGCCGACTGCCTCGATAAGTGGCAGTCGGAAACGGGCTGCATCGAGGCTACAAAGGGCCTCAAAGCCCTCACTCTTCCACTCACCCAGCTGCCATACCCCAAGGTTAATGGCACCCGGCGGACCGAATGCCGGCATTCCCGGGTCGGCCGTCAGGCAACGAACCTCTCTGCCTGCCATGCTCAGTTGTTCAGCCAGCGTTGCTGTCAGTGTGGTTTTGCCGATTCCGGGCGGCCCGAGCAACAACAGGCGCCGCTCCCCGGCTAAAAGCAGCTTGACGAGGGCTTTAGGATGGTCGACATGGAAGTGTTGATTCATTGATTGACCTGGCGACCAATAGACCGACGATTAATAATTCAGAGCCTGCTTTCAAATTTTGCGCAAGGTGCTTTGTCTTATGGGAATACAACTACAATAACGCGCGCGCTCTCTCATTGAAAGATAGACAATAATCAGCCATTGTCTGGTCTCGGCTTCGATTTCGACGACATCATCGCACAGGAGCCGCAGCCCGAACTTGGCAATGGCTGGTTTTCATCGGATCGAGCGATCCAAGAGTACTGTGATCGAATCTGGCAGGTCTCTGCCGTACCGATCAAACAGGATTAGATCTATTGAGCAATGACTGAGCGTAATCCCATCACTGCACGCTGTTTACTATTTGGCGCTAAAAAAACAAGTCCTGCATAGAATCCCTCATAACCAACAGTGCCTTTTTCAACAAGCCTTGACCAGTCTCCGCTTTGTAAAACGAAAGAATATCTCCTAGTTCATTTTGAGCCTAGTGTGGTGTAACGATACGACTCAACACAGCCGTTACAAACAGCGACCCCATAAGGATCAACAGCCCGCTCAATGGGTTGCTCAACAGGTCAGGCACAACCAGCAGCACAACGCCAAGACAGAGCATCATCAAACCCGACAACAGTTTCAACATTCTGCCCTGGCGTTCAGTGAGTTTAAAGCGCCCCATCGTGTAGACAAAGATCAATACAATCAATAACAGCGGTAGTACATAGACCAAGTTATAGAGCAACAGATAGAGATAGTAATCGAAGCTGCTCAATTCATTCAGGGTCAGAATACGTGTGTAGACCATGGGAAAACCAGCAGTACAGAGTAACTCGTAGCTATTGGCGGCAATCGCTAACATCGCGGTACCCAGGAATAGCGTAGGGAGGTGCTCCACACTGATCAGACCGCGCATGCGTTGAAACAGGCCTGGCTTGGCCTGCTGCGGAATCGACAATGAGGGGCCCTGCTTAAACCAGAAGAAATCCTTGATATTGAGTAGTGCTATCAGTAACGCCAGTAATCCTGCCGACAGAGTCATATAGGGCATGCTGCCGGTGAGTAAAAACAGATTCAGCCAGGCCGCCATAAAGAGGAAGTAGATTGCCCCGGAAAAGAAGACAAACACACCACCAACTAACAGCATACGCCTACGTCTGCGGGCATTGACCAGCAGGCTCAACAGAAACAACAGGACGAAAAAGGCGCAGGGATTAAAGGCATCCAGCGCGGCGATTACAAAGGTCAGGGGTAATAGGGATAAGCCTGAAGTAGACGGATCGCCAATGAAAGGCAATTCACTGGTTGTCACACTGTAATCGGCGCGTTGGCCTGCCCGACACTGTTGCAGTAAACGTCGTAACTCTTTACCTGTAGTCTCCACACTTTGGAAACCAACCAGCATGACGTTACAGAAGAAGAAGGCTGGCACCGATTGCGCCTTCTCACCCATGGCCTCTGCCATGGCCACATAGAGCATCACGTTCTGCGGACTCTCATCGAGCCTGTGAGAATCCAGTTGCAGCCATTCGTACTCCAATGCCAGTTGTTCCACCAACGGGCGGGCAGCCCGACAGTGGGGACAGCTCTTCGACCAA
>JARRQD010000116.1:0-14117 GCA_037382205.1 Candidatus Thiodiazotropha sp. | reverse complement strand
TAGATCAATAAGGGTATGGAGAGCACCATGACCACACCAGTTGCCCGATGAATGATTGACATGATGCCAGCAATAGGTAAGCGTATTTTTAGAAGATTGAGAAACACAGGTCTTGGTTTCGTGTCTAGCATAGTGTCGTATTCCAAATAAAATTCAAAATAAACGATGGGGCTCTAAAACCTACTGCCCGTCAACGATTCAGTAATTCTGGGGCTTTTGTTTAACCCTCTTGATATCGGTCAGCTACCATATCAATCACGCTTCATCATGCAACTGGCGCGTACCGCTGCCAGGGCTGTCATGTTCAGAAGTCCGCGAACGCTGATACTTGGTGTCACAATGTGTGCTGATTTCGCCGTCCCGATCAGAATCGGACCGATCGCAATACCTTCGCCCAGTACTTTCAACATGTTGAAAGCAATATTTGCCGCATCCTGGTTCGGCATTACCAATAAATTGGCACTGTCGCGCAAACGCGAATTGGGAAAACGGCTGCTGCGTAGCTCTTCGGACAAGGCCAAGTCAGCATGCATCTCTCCTTCGATCTCAAGGTCTGGCATGCGTTCCCTGACCAGCTCCAGTGCGCGTTGCATTTTTCCAGCAGATCGCGAGTCATGACTGCCGAAATTCGAATGGGAGACCAGCGCCACCTTGGGTTGTACACCAAACCATAATAACTCTTCGGCACAGAGTGCAACAATCTCGGCCAGATCCTCCGCCGAGGGATCCTCCTGCACATAGGTATCCGCCATAAACAGAGTCCCTGAATGCAATACCAGCGCGTTCATCGACGAGAGCTTATTCACGCCACTCTCGGTGCCGATGATCTCCCTGACATTCCTAAGATGTTTACGATAGCGACCTACGGTGCCACAAATCATGGCATCAACCTCGCCAAGCGATAACATGATCGCAGCCAATACGGTGGGATTGCGATTCAGATATTTCCTCGCCTCTTGAGGTGAAAATCCCCGCCTTTGGACCAGTTCAAAAAAGCTTTTGGCATGCAGTTCGAAGTTCGGATTATTAAGCTGATCGACCACTTCGAAATCACTGTTCTCCTGCAGACGCAGCCCCAATTTCTCAATTCGCTGCAGAATTATCTTGCGACGCCCGATCAGGATCGGCCTGGCAATACCTTGGTCGACCGCCTGTTGCGCGACTTCGAGTACCCGCTCTTCCTCACCCTCTGCATAGACAATCCGCCGGATATCCGCACCGGCCCGTTCGAACAGTGGACGCATGGTCAGACTGGTTCGAAAAACCCTGTGTTGTAAGCGATCACGATAGCCTTGCAGATCCTCAATCGGCCGCAGCGCCACACCAGACTCCATAGCCGCTTTGGCAACAGCATAAGGCACAGAAACCATCAACCGCTGATCGAAGGGCTTGGGAATCAGATATTCTGGGCCAAACTGCAGAGACTGCCCGCCATAGGCGGAACGAACCACGTCCGATGTCTCGACCTGCGCCATCTCGGCAATCGCTTTCACGCAAGCCATCTTCATGGCGCTGTTGATCTCTGTTGCCCCCACATCCAAGGCCCCTCTGAAGAGAAAGGGAAAACAGAGGACATTGTTAACCTGGTTCGGGTAGTCAGTACGCCCAGTCGCCAGTATCGCATCCGGTCGTACCTGCTTGGCCTCCTCGGGTAATATTTCCGGGTTAGGATTGGCCAACGCCATGATCAAGGGGTTGGCCGCCATCTTCGGCAGCCACTCGGCCTTTAACACCCCAGCGGCAGAGAGACCAAGAAACAGATCGGCCCCATCAAGCGCCCCTTCGAGGGTACGCAACTGGGTATCGACAGCATACTCAGACTTATAGGGATCCATCTCTTCAGTGCGCCCCTCGTAGACCACACCGGCAATATCGGTAACGATGATATTTTCCTTTTTCAGCCCCAAATCGACCAGTAATCCCAAACAGGCCAAGGCGGCCGCACCGGCGCCAGCGGTAACCAGTTTAATCTCACCGATCTCCTTATCGACCACTTTCAAACCATTCAGAATGGCGGCACATACCACAATGGCGGTGCCATGCTGATCATCGTGGAAGACCGGAATATTCATCCGCTGCTTGAGCGCCTCTTCAATGATGAAGCACTCTGGCGCTTTGATATCTTCAAGATTGATACCACCGAAGCTTGGCTCCAAGCGGGCAACAGTCTCGATGAACTGATGTGGATCTAGCTCATCAACCTCGATGTCAAACACATCGATATCGGCAAATTGCTTGAACAGTACCGCCTTGCCTTCCATTACCGGTTTTGACGCCAGACTGCCGATTGCGCCTAGACCCAACACCGCGGTGCCATTGGTGATTACTGCCACCAGATTACCTCTGGCGGTATAGTCAGCCGCTTTATTGGCATCCTCTACGATCTCTTCACAAGCCGCGGCAACGCCTGGGGAGTAGGCAAGCGCCAGATCCCGCTGATTGGCCATTGGTTTGGTCGACTTGATCTCAAGCTTTCCGGGTTTCGGCGATCGATGATAATCGAGCGCTGCCTTTCTCAACTCTTCAGACATACTAAAAAATCTAATCCTGATTTATCGGTTGCAGTTTGGCACCACCATAACAGGGAGGTGACTGACCTGGGTGACGTGACGCACAGTAGATCCTAACAAACCACTTCGAATAAATCCTTTACTACAACTACCAATCACAATGATGTCTGCATCATGCTTCTCAGCCTCCTGAGGGATACGATCAGCTGGATGCCCAGTAGTTACCACGATCTCACTGACCATCGAGCTCTTTTCTTCACAGATCTGCATCTCATCATGACAGAAAGACTCTAGACGCGCCTTCATCTTCTTAAGTACTTTCTTCATGCCATCATTTTCAAGTTTCTCGATCTTCTTACCTGGCAGATAGGCTGAGAGTACCGCTTCACCAGTACTGCCCAATGGTTCCAGTACATGCAACATGACGATCTGGGCCTTGTAGTTTTGAGCCAGACCAATTGCCTGCCGAAACACCGGCCTCATATGCCGCCCCATATCGGTGGCATAGAGTATGGTTTTGATTTCGGGAATTGTACTCATCTGAGTATGCCTCAATTATAGCCTTTCAGCTGATCGATAAAATCAGGTAGGAAAAGGGAGATTTGCGGAATATAGGTAATCATAAGCAGGAAGATCAGCAACAACCCCAGCCAGGGAAGTGCCGCCCGAATCACCCAGCCGATGGAGTTGCCGGTTATGCCGATCTCCATATTAACCACCATGATAATACCCAGATGAATTGGATCGATTCCAAGCTGAGTGGCGATTGGGAATAGAATCGGCGCCATAATCAGCAGCACCGCAGAGGGCTCCATAAAATTTCCTGCGGCGAGCAACAACAGATTCATCACCACCAGAAACATCCAGGGCTCGAGTCCCCAGCCAACAATGGTGTTAGCAATTGCATGGGGAATTCGTTCAGTGGTTAACACATGGGCAAACAGCATCGCATTCGCGATGATAAACAGCAGCATGATACTGACTTTGGCCGCATCAAGAACGGTATGCCTCACCTCTTCATCGAAGATAGCCTTGGGTAAGGCAATCGCCGACTGAACAACATTTCGCACCACCAAAGCGATCCCATGCTCACCTTCATGGCGCCAGGGTTTATCCTTCAACGGCCCCATGTCCCGATAGCCGAAGACAGAGACCAGGAAGGCATAAACAGCAGACACAGCCGCCGCCTCGGTGGGGCTGGCAATACCGCCATAAATTGAGCCAAGCACAATCACGATCAACATCAATCCACCAGAAGCGATGACGCCGGATTTAAACAATGCTTTAAAACCAGGCCAGGGCTGGGACGGAAGATTCATCACCCGGGCAGCGATGTAGATCGCCACCATCAATAAAAGCCCCATCATCACACCTGGGATAAAACCCGCCATGAACATTTTTGCCGCAGAGACTTCCGTCGCCGCCGAATAGACCAACATGACGATGGATGGCGGAATCAAAATACCCAGCGTACCCGCATTGGCGATAACGCCTGCCGCAAAACTCTCCGGATAGCCGGAGCGGACCATACCGGCTATGACGATCGTTCCTATTGCCGCAACCGTTGCTGGTGAGGAGCCTGACACGGCCGCAAACAACATACACGCCATGACCGAAGCCATCGCCAGACCACCGCGAATATGACCGACGCAATCAACGGCAAAATTGATCAATCGTTTTGCCACACCACCAGTAGAAAGAAACGCCGATGAGAGAATGAAAAACGGTATCGCCAGCAGTGTGTAGTGCTCAGAAAGCGCCTCAAACAGCTTCAGTGCTACCGAGGCTAATGAGTCGTTGGAGAAAAACAGTATTGTCGCGATACTGGAGAGACCGAGGGCTACGGCGATCGGTATGCCGATCAACATACAGATGAAAAGCAGGAGAAAGAGCGTTGCTGTCGCCATTATTTCACTCCCCCACGACTATTTTTTTGCTCCGCTGCGAGCTCTTCAGCCAGATGCATGCTCTCTTCCGCTTCATTGGTATGGGCAAATCCCAGCGTCTGGCCGCTTGCCACACGCCACAACAGTTGCAGCAGACGTAGTGAGAATAGACCAAGACCGATAATCAGAATGCTATGAGCCATCCAGATTTCGACTGGAATATCCTCCAGTTCGATACCGATTTTCTTCATCTTTGAGAGATAGACCCAGGAACCATACAGAAACAGTCCGCAGTAGACCAAACTGAGCACAACTGCGAGCAGAGAGACAATCCGATGTATTGAATCAGGTAGCGTTTTGACAAAGGCATCGACACCGATATGTGCACCAACCTTCAAACCATAAGAGATCCCGAACAAGACAAACCATGCTGAGAGATGAAGTGTCAGTTCCTGAGCCCAGAGAAATCCGGTGTTAAAGACAAAACGTAACACGACCTCTAGAAATACCAAAAGGGTCATGGTAACCAGCAGAAGTGAGATGATACTCTCCTCTGCTCTGTTAAGCAGTTGCTTTAGCATTGAGATTCTCCTCTGACTTCCGCTTTGCCGTCTGTTATGGCAATTAAGAAATCTCTATCCTGCCTGGATTTTTAATTATTAAAGGAGCCACTGATTAATTCTCTTTACGCTACCCCACCTGCTGCAGGATCGGAGAAAAAGAGCGTCATAGAATCTGACGTTAGCCAAATGACAGATTAATCAGAGCTTCCCGCGTTATTTCTGAGTCCCGATACACTTATCAGTGCAACTGGACCAGATCACCTTTGTTGTCGGCGACTGAGTGAGAGTTGCCGTGTAGCTGCGATAGATGGAGAGAAAGGCCAATAGACTCGCCAGGCCGCAGCATGTCCACTCACCATCTCAGCATCAGCGAGATAGTACGGTGACATATTGCGTCTGACGAGGTATTGACTAGCCAACCACAGCCAAACAGTAGGTGACACCAAACAAGTGTAGTCGAGGGTTACATATTGTTTGAGTTATAAGCCGCATCGATCAGCTCCTTACCGATCTCATGCTCAAACTCTTTCCAGACAGGTTTCATCACTTCAACCCATTGAGCCCGCTCTTCAGGTGTCAATGCAATTACCTCACTACGGCCTGAGTCGATGATCTTCTGACGATCATTTACACCCTTCTTGGCCGCCACTTGATTACCAAACTCGATGGCTTCATCCAACGCTTTCTTCACTTCCCCCCGCAGATCATCCGGCAGATCCATCCAGAACTCGGTTGAGGTCACTACCATGTAGTCAAGCAGACCATGGTTGGACTCGGTGATGTAGGGTTGGACTTCGAAGAACTTTTTCGAGTAGATATTGGACCAGGTATTCTCCTGACCATCGATCGCCTTGGTCTGTAGCAGTGTAAAGACCTCTGAGAATGGCTTTTTTAGAGGGGTAGCCTTGACGGCTTTAAACTGAGCGGCCAGTACATCTGAAGTCATGATGCGAAATTTCTGGCCCGCGGCATCAGCCGGCACACGAATCGGGTTGCTGGAAGAGAGCTGCTTCATTCCGTTATGGATATAGCCCAAACCGGTCAAGCCCTTCTTCTTCATAGAGTTGAGCAGCTTCTGACCCGCTTCACTCTTCTGGAAGCGTTCAACTGCGGCCATGTCTTTGAACAGGAAGGGCAGATCAAACAACTGTAAGGAGCGGGTAAAACTTTCGAATTTTGACAATGCCGGGGCCGCCAATTGTACATCACCCAGCAACATCGCCTGCAGAACCTTGTTATCACCGAACAGCTGAGAGTTTGGGTAGACCTCAACCACTACTTTACCTGCCAGACGCTGATCGATCAGCTCTTTAAATTTGTTTGCCATCTGGCCCTTCGGGGTGTTCTCAGCAACCACGTGAGAAAATTTGATCACGATTGGTGCCGCGGAGAGGGGCGCAGCGACCAAGCCTGCCAACAGAACAAACAGAAAACAGAGTCTTCTCATGAGGATCCTCCAAAACGGAATTTTAAGTCTTTTCATGAATCCGCAAAGCTACGGATTGAGTTATTGAACAGCAAAAAAGAGGCCAAAATTGGCAAAAGGCTGAAAAGCTGACTGGCTAAGGGGGGGAAAAGTCAGTCAAGGAGGGTTGCTGGCGTGGGAGAATCGGCGGATTTTCACCCATTTAAGTCTTTGACCTAGAGGGGTTTCTACCCATTACCAATAAGAAGATGATCATCCGAACACTAGTGTAGTGTCCCATATAAACCATACATTTAGACGAGGCCCATCATGAAATTGAGCTTAAATCCCTTGTCTCGCCCGAAGGGAAGCACCACACTAGGGCCTCTAACTACTGATCCGCTGTATCTTTCCAGGAGACATCCCAAGGACTGTTGAGCCAACGACTGGCCCGCTCAGAAAATCCCGAATTTTCAACCGGTTCTGCGACGGCAGTAATTTCGATACTCGCTTCGACGACCACCTGCTCAACATCCACGATCTCTTCAGCCTCTGCCACAAAACTGAGTTTGGAAAGGGAGGCGCCAGCCAGTAATAGCTTTTTATCCTGCTCTAGGTTGGATACAACCCCCTTGAGGATCTCTTTCATGCCATCCGGATAACTGGGATTCTCCAGCATCGCCTCGACATCCTCTTTCATCTCATCGATCTTCTGCTCAGCTTGTTTGCGCTGCTGTTTCTCCTGGTTATCCAGATCGACAAGTTGCTTTTTTATCACCTCGGGAGAGACTGGAATGGTAGCCCCTGGGGTGGGGACTCCCCTTTTGCGCAGCAAAACTCGCATTGACACGGCTGTCTGCGCCGTACGCTTGAACTCATCGAGCATATCGAGTGGCTTTGCTCCACCCTC
Organism: Candidatus Thiodiazotropha sp.; assembly: GCA_037382205.1. Classification (GTDB taxonomy): domain Bacteria; phylum Pseudomonadota; class Gammaproteobacteria; order Chromatiales; family Chromatiaceae; genus Thiodiazotropha. The sequence continues at coordinate 6,843 of JARRQD010000116.1, read as the reverse complement.
CTGATCCTCACTGGAGAGGGAGATGAACTCGATATTTTCATCTTGGGAATAGTCCAGACCGGAATAGTATAAAATCTTTTCCAGCTGGCTTTTGATCAGGGTTTCCAGGTTTCTGTAGTAGAGCTGAATCTGTTTAATCGGCAGATTACGCAGACTGCCACTCAGTGAGCTATACAGATTTAATGCATCTTCCGGCAGATCTTTGGAGGCAACACCCAATACCAAGACGGCATTCAGGCTCTCCTGCATACTCTCCAAAGCTTGAGTAATTTCAACAATCTGCTGCAGTATTTTGCGCTTGCCTTCTAACTTGGCGATATCGAACTGCATGGTTTGATTGAGTGGGTCGTTTGAAGACATCACGGCTCCTTTCCCATTATCATTTTAACCGGCCGAATCCAACGAAGGCTCATCGTATCTAGGCTTTGTCGACACAATAAACCGCCATACATGAAATCATTTATCGCTTCTGTTGCTTGCCTCTCTCTGTTCGAAACGATCTGATTTATAAATCATTTTGGCCGTGTCAAAAAATCCATCTATTTGATTTAACTGGTGCCAAAAATCCGCTGGGAATAAAATCAGAGATTCCTTAGATAGTAGCGGCAAATAAATCCTACGCTTAAATAAAATTACTTCCCAAAGGACCTTTTGATACGTGTTAAATAAGCACTCAGATTAAAGCCCAGGAGAGACGCGGATGAGGAGACTATTGGTCAGTCGAAACAACTTGCGGACTGATCATCGAGTTATCAATACGCGCAAATAAACCCTAGGGCCTGTTAACACTAATCCGATAGGCCCTAATTAATTAAATGTTATTCGGCAGTTGTGTGCTTCACTGATTCACGAATTATCTGCGCCAGATCATGGATAAAAGACTGGGCGACCCTGCGTTGTCCTTGCTCATTCAAATGACCACCGTCAGAGCTGTAATCTTCAAGCAGAGCAAAATTGATCTGCCCCCCCATGTTGAAGGATTCCCGGTGACCGCTGCTATGAGTGGATTCTGCAGCGGCGATATCAACCAATTGTCTCTGCCCATAGGTTTCGATCAATAACCGGTTGTACTGATTACGTTGAAAGTTATCCAGTTTACTATTGTTCTTTTTACCCAACAGATAGCCAACAATCTCCTTCAACCTGATTAACAGACCTCCAGGGCTGCATCGGAGTGGGATCGTGCCATGAATGAATTGTATATGCGGATGGTTTTCAATCAGTCTATCCATGGTAGAACGATAGACCCGGAATAGATTGTCGATATCCGTGTTACGGTTGATATCGATATAACACAATTTGAATAGAGCAAAATCGATTTTGTCTGACAGTTGCTGATCGATGATCCTCTCAAAATCTCTGCAATTACTCATCGGTTTCTGGTTTTCACCGATTGAACCATGTACGAAAGCTATCGGCTGCCCCTCAATCTGATCAGTATCAAGGTCTAGGATGTTCAGATCAAGTTGAGCTTGACGAGCAAGCTGCTGCAAGCCGCTTATGATGTTGTTGCCCACCGATTGGTGACCAAAAAATACCCGAGCGTGCTTTACTGTTTGCAGATCTGCTCTCAATTGCTCTGACATATCAGCTTTCCATGAATAATATTCGATTGCTCAAAGGCCTATTTAAAGCCCTGATTACATACTGAATCGCCTGCTTAATCCAGCAACTCATAAGCCTGATTCAGCAGCTGCTCAGTTGTCTCCCAGTCAATGCATGCATCTGTCACAGACACCCCATATTTCAGTTCAGCAGGATCCTCTGGTATATCCTGACGCCCCGCGTTCAGATGACTCTCAAGCATCGCCCCCAAAATCATCGATTCTCCTCCCGTATGCGCTCTAGCTTGTGCAATCTGCTTGACTAAATCACCCCATACCACCACCTGGCGTGTATAGTCTTTACGACTATTGGCATGGGAACAGTCAACCATCAACCGGGGCATCAGACCTGCACTCCGCAGGGCTGAAGTAACCTGCTCCACATCCGATTCATCGTAGTTCTCTCCCTGACTGCCACCACGCAGTATCAGGTGAGTGTCCTGATTACCAGTTGTAGCAACGATAGAGGTCTCTCCAGATTCATTAATACCAAGAAAAGTATGGGGATTTGCCGCTGATAACATGGCATCGATCGCCACCCTGGTATTACCATCGGTGGAGTTTTTAAAACCGACAGGAGTGGAGAGTCCTGAAGCCATTTGCCGATGGGTCTGACTCTCGGTGGTACGTGCACCAATCGCCACCCAGGCCAATAGATCCCCGATATACTGCGGGGTGAAGGGTTCCAGTATTTCACTTGCTGTGGCCAGGCCCAGCTGGTTGATATCGAGTAACAGCTGCCTGGCGAGTCGCAACCCTCTGGCCATATCGAATGATCCATTCATCTCTGGATCATTGATCAAACCCTTCCAGCCGATTGTCGTGCGAGGTTTTTCAAAATAGACCCGCATCACAATCATCATTCGCTCACTGAGTCTTTCAGCGACTGGCATCAAGCGTTGTGCATACTCCATTGCTGCATCGGGGTCATGAATTGAGCAGGGTCCGACGATCACTAAAGGTCGCTGATCGGCGCCACAGAGAATCTGATGAATAGCCTGTCGGGCCCTAACCACATGGTCGTAGACCTGTGCACTGACAGGCATTGCTTTGAGGAGCTCTGACGGTTTTATCAGTGGCTGAACACTGGAGACTCTGAGATCCGATACCCGTGGTAACTCATCTGTTTGATGTTTGTTCATATCGATCCACCATAAATAAAACCTGAATCCGTGAGTTGATGGCTTTAGAGTCGATCAATCGATAGCCAACTCGATCATTCCCTGCTGTCGTGGCCCTTTGATTAAAGCCTCGGCTCTTTCATGGAGATAGGCTTCAATTGCAGTGTAACCATTGGCAAGCTGTTGATTGGCTGAATCACGATCGGGATCCAATCCCCGTTTCTCCTCCCATTGATCAGGCATGCCATCCCGATCCCGATCAGCAGGCTTGGCCTGCTGCTCCAGACCTGCCAGAAACCAATCATCATCAGGCTCAGATGGCCCACCTCGGCGCCAGCTGCCTGTTCCTGCAATCACTTCCCGAATCGTACGTCGAGTTATTCTATCCCTGGGAAATGCGCCAGCCAGCGCCAGCACCTTTACATAGGCCGTCACCGCATCGTCCGTTTCGACCATGGCAACAGGAAATTCGTTCTGCTGAAGATGCCCCTCTCGACTGAAGCCGATACGAAACGAGTCGAAAAAACCCACATCACTAGGCTGATTGATCGGCCCAAAATCGGCCAGATGATTACCCTTTAAATAGTATCTACCCTGATCACTGAAGTCATAGAGTTCAATCTGCTCACTGTTGGGCCCCCGCTTGTAAAAGTTTTCAATCAGATTAACCCCTGCAGCGGGTATGTGGCCATCCCGGCTCAAGCCCTCTCTGAAGTTGTAAATAACATTGTTACGAAAATCTGCCGGTTTGTTTTTCTCATAGGGGGATAGCGAAGGATTTCGCCTCGAATTGTGGGCAAAAAGGTTATGGTGAATCGAGATATTACCGCTCTGCGGGTAGGCGCTCAGCAGGGCAAAGTTGTGCATAACACCTTTGCTGTGACCAGCCGGATCGGACTCTTCGAGGCTACACCACTGTACGGTCACTTCAGATGAGTGGATGATATCGAGCAGTTCATCATTACCCCAGGCCAAGGAGAGATGGTCGAGTATGATCCGTTCTGATTTGGGCAACTGAATCACATCCCCAGTATGGCCGAGAACCGGCTTTTGACGGATGCGCAGAAAGCGAATCACAATATCATGCAACCTTTCCTCCTCCTGAGGCCTGGCAACGATTCTTCCAACCAGGGTGATACCTGGACTCGGAGCACTCTCCCCGGCAATGGTGATATTCGAATGCTTGATGTGCAGATCACCCCGGATCACACCGGCCACATCAAAAACCACAATTCTTGGGCCTGCTGTCGCTGCTGCTGCCTGTAAGCTGCCAGGCCCATCGGCATTCAGATTAGTTACCCGGATCACTTCGCCATGCCGACCACCAACCGATACAGCGCCAAATCCTTGCGCGCCTGGAAAAGCGGGCAGTGGCTTATCGGAAGCAATACAGTGGGATGAACCAGACAGCAATAGAATGGCCAGAGTCAGCAAAAGCCAAGCTGCCGTGTTTAGGCGATAGGACGCTATTTGTGAATCAGCACTCATTTTTTTATCTCCGCAATTGTGGCATCCAAAAGGGTTGCCAAATCATCAGGGCTCAATTCGATCTCAAGCCCCCGCTTACCTGCGCTAACATAGATTGTGGAGAATTGGCTGGCCGAACGGTCAATCACTGTCGGCAGCGCTCTTTTCTGCCCCAAAGGACTGACCCCACCCAGCACATAACCACTGCTCCGCTCAACATTGCGGGGCTCTGCCATCGTCAGTTTCTTTACTTTCAATACTTTTGCCAGGGCTTTTAGATCAAGTTTTGATGGAACAGGTATTACCGCCACGGCAAGCCCACCGGTATCGACTGAAACCACCAAGGTTTTAAACACCCGGGCGGCGGGCAGGCCGAGTTTCTCCACGGCCTCCAGCCCATAGGATTCATGTTCAGGATCATGCTGGTAGCTATGAGTTCGGTAGTCAATACCGGCCTGCTTGGCGACGATAACCGCAGGTGTCATTGCATACCTTCCTCGAAATAGGTATCCACCCGATGAGTGATATACATAATCAGTAACACAGCGCCCCCGAACAGATAAAGACCACTATGAATCTCAACCTGTGCCACCACACCCAGTTTTACAGTAACAATCATCACCGCGACCACCATCACATCGAGCATTGCCCAACGGCCGAAATCGTGCATCCATTTCAACCAGCGCCGAAAACGGACTGAGCCAAGCTGTCGACTGTGTAACAACAGAAACAGAAACACCAGTTTGAAAAGTGGCAGTAAAACACTGAACAATCCCAGCGCGAGAAACAGAAACCACTGCTGCCTTTGATACAACTCCACCACCCCAGAGATAACCGAAAAGGAGTTGGCAATGAACAGAAACTTAGTCAGGGTCAACATCGGAAGCCAAATTCCAGCAATCAGCAACCCACTACTCACCAGCAGTAGCAGTATCAATTGTCGGGCCGCTGCCTGAGGAATTTCGATTGGTTTTGATTCGGTTCCAGCCTGCATGCTTAATCCACTGAATCAATAGATGATTTTATCGTTCGAACTTCCATTTATGCACGAGTGTAGTTCCCTTTCCAAGGGGTGCAACGCCGCAATCGTGGCTTGGGTGGCTTGCCGCAGGGCGAGGCAAGGAATTTAAGCTCAATTTCATGAGAGGCCTCGTCTAAATGTATGGTTTATATAGGACACTACACTAGGTGGGAGATTAAAAAAGTTCCAATTTGAGACACAACAGATATTCGATCATTGGTGACTTGGGGCCAGTAGCAAACGATCTAGCGATCAATTCATGGTTTCGCCGCTGACATAGCGTCCACCATCGAAGGCGGTGAAAAATGCTTTGAGTTGGGGATGCTCAATCGGTTCCATCTGAAGGTCATGGGTCAGATTTCGCTCAGCTACGTAGGTCTCGTCACTGGAGTTGTGCACCAGCACCCGATACCAGGGCTGATCTTTCGGAGGTCGGGACTTGGCCACCTGTTCATACCACTCATCAGAGAGCATGAAGACAGGATCGATATCCACCACCACGCCTCGGTAGTTGAAGAGACGATGATGCACCAAATCTCCCACACCATATTTTGCCTGGCCTGTCTGAACTTCAGAGTTTGACAAGAGTGACTCCTGTGATTGTTCTGTTGTGTCTCATATTACCGCTAAATCTCCCCCTGAACCATCGCTGGCGTAGCGGCGCATTGTTACAATTGTGTTATGATCGCCGCCAATTCTATTTTAGGGCAATTGTAGACCATGATTTTGGCCAATTATTATACAGCCACAGGTGATAAAGTCGCTTTTTCACGCCACCAGGCAAGCCAATTTGCCAAAGAAATCGCTAATGATTTCAATCCATTGCACAATATTGACGCAAAAATGTTCTGTGTGCCGGGCGATCTGCTGTTCGCCGTAGCTTTGGATCGCTTCGGCCTCAGTCAGAAGATGTGTTTCCACTTTGCCGGCATGGTTACTGACAGTGAGCTGAACTTTCCCGAGGCGGATGAGGAAAAGATTGATATCACAGACGATGAAGGTAAGAAGTATCTGGCGATTCAGCGCCAGGGGCCTACCACCCACGATGATCAACTGATCAGCAACCTCACCCAGAGTTATGTCTCCTTCTCAGGCAGAACATTTCCCCATCTTCTTGTGCCGCTAATGGCTGAACAGAATGTGATGATCAATCCAGGCCGCCCGCTGGTGATGTATGAGAGCATGGAGATCAGCCTCGATCATCTCGACATCCATCAACCGATACTGGAGTCCACCGGCTCCAGCCTTGAGGTTCAAGGTAAAAAGGCGATGGCGGAACTCAGATTCCACATCATGGAAGATGGTCGAGAGGTAGGCCATGGGGCGAAGCACATGGCATTGCGAGGATTGCGCGCCTATCACGATGGGGAGATGCAAAGGGTGGTGGAGAACTATAACCACTTCAAGCAGGCTTTTATGAATCCAGCAAGTTGACAGTGTTCAACCTAAAAAAATCAGTTGGACAGCGTGATTCACCCAGCAGGTGACATAACCATCGAAGCTATTTTCTTTAAAATCAGTAATCTGCTAGTAGAATGGAGCGGTCAACTGATTTTTTTAGCTTGAATTGGCTACGGCCAGTCCTGCGTTTGCACGCCTTACCAGGTCGGCTTGTGGATTGGCTGAGCGT
>JARRQD010000115.1:0-12283 GCA_037382205.1 Candidatus Thiodiazotropha sp. | reverse complement strand
TTTGTGTGTTTCAGTTCTCACAATACCCATAGACTATCTGCTTATACTCAACTCTCAAGAATTAATAACCTCGGGAGACCCCCATGGAAATCGCTAGCTTAGTTACCCTAATGATGATTGGCGCTCTGTTTGCGCTATTCAAGAAGACCCAATCTATCGCTACTACTAAGGTAAGTGTCGATGAACTTCAGGAGCAGATTGAGACAGCCCTGGCGCTTCCAGCTGAATCCAATGAAGCCTGGCAGAATGAACCGGCAACTGAACTCATGCTCAACGAATTGGCCGAAAAAGATATACACCTGAAGCAGGAACTCACCAAGGGCCAGGCAATGAATATCCTTGGCCTGTTCTCTCCACCCGATGGTCGACAGGTAGACATTTTAAAACACTTCAACATCCCCTACTCATTCAAAATGAACCAGACCATGGCTCACTATGTAATCCGAGAGATCTTCAGTGACCCGGTAAAAGTCGAGGAGTGGAACAACCGCCCACCGACCACAACGGTACGCCAGGGACTGCTCTTCATGGAGGGTAAATTAGTCTCAGGATTGACCCATAAACAGTGCCAATCCCGTCTCGATAAACTGGGCATGTCACAACCGAGTCGCTACCAGGAGTGGAAACAGATCGATCGCCTCTTCCTGGAGGCAAACAACCCTGAAATTCGCGCAAAAATGCAAGTCAGAAAAATCACCTGGAAGCGTTTCTACGAGAGTTATGAAAGCTTGAAGGAGAGCGGAATCAAGCCTCAAGCGATGCAAGGTGAGCAGATCATAGAGCAGCTGATCCAATGTGATGAAAAGATACTGGAGCACAGCAAGATTCGCGAGGCAATCCAACCGGCAACCTCTTGATCTCAGATCGATCATAGCCAGTTGACAGGGATGTTCTGGCTAAGTCTTGGCCGCCTCCTCAGATGGCTAGTCACGCATAGACATCGATGCCAAGCACTTCACTCACATAGTCCCGTTCCTGGCCTGTCTGTACAGATTGATAACGGTTTACAGCCTTTTGACTGCGTGGATCATCACGCATCTCGGTAATTTGCCGCTCTGATTGGCGCCGGTACAGGAGTTGTTCTGCCTGTTTGACACTCTCTACGCTGCGAAGGGTTGCATCACTCCTCCCAACCTGTGAGGCCAAGGGTAGCGCCTGACCAAGATGGTTGGCAGCATTTCTCTGCTGCTCCAGTGAGAGCGCCAGATGTGGCAAGCTGAGTGAAGAGTTAGAGACTTGCATCAGCGCATACCAACAACCTTAAGACTCTGCCTCCGCAGGATACCCGGCATCGACTACAGCCTGCACGAGACTTGCTGTTTGAGCAGAGCCAGTTACGATCGCTTTCCCCTCTTCCAAAGCGACCTCAGCACTCTCCACGCCCGGCACTTCGAGCAGTGCTTTCTCTACATTGCTGACACAGTGTGGGCAGGTCATGCCGCTGACGTTGAGGGTTGTTGTCAATCTCAGCTCCTTTGCAGGCCTGTAGAATCTTAAACGATTGGCATTAGCCACCACAGTAACGGAAGACATCGCCATGGCTGCGCTGGCAAACATGGGAGGAAGCAGCCAACCCGTAACAGGGTAGAGCAACCCGGCCGCCATGGGGATACCAACTATATTATAGACAAATGCACCAAAAAGATTCTGCTTGATATTCCTGATAGTTGCTCTGGAAATACCAATCGCAGTACTGACATCGATCAGGGAGTCGCCGATCAGGGTGATATCCGCGTGCTCAATCGCCACATCGGTGCCACTGCCAATAGCAAAGCCTGTATCGGCCTGCGCTAGAGCGGGGGCATCATTCATACCATCGCCGACCATGCCAACACGATTACCCTGCTGCTGAAGCGACCTCACCACGCCTAGCTTCTGCTCAGGCAGCAGCTCACTATAAAACCGCTTTATGCCTAAACGCTGTGCAACAACATCAACTGTACGGTCATTATCACCGCTGCAGATAATCACTTCAACACCCTGATTTTGGAGTAATTTTACAGCGTCAGGCGAATCACTACGCAATGGATCCCTGAGCACCAGCAAACCACGCAATCGCCCTTCCCCCGCCACCCAGACCAGACTACCCGCATTTGCAGATTGTTGATGCGCCGATCTAAGCAACGACTCCGAAGGAGTGATCTTCAACCGCTGAAGATAGCGACTGCCGCCTAATTGAATCTGTTTGCCGGCTACCTCCCCCTCAACACCCAGCCCCTCATGGGCGTAAAAATCTGTCACCATCGGGATCTCAATACCCTGCTGCCTGACATAATCAACAATCGCTTCAGCCAGCGGATGGGAAGAGACCGCCTCAACTGCGGCAGCCAGCGACATTAACTCGGACTCAGGCAGACCTTCAGTGAAGATATTGGTGAGTTGCGGGGCACCCTGGGTGAGGGTGCCGGTCTTATCCACCACCAAATGGGTCAGCTGACTCGCGCTTTGCAACCCATCACTGTTGCGGATCAACACCTTCATCTGTGCCGCCCGGCTGGTTCCAACCATGATGGCAATCGGCGTCGCCAAACCCAAAGCACAGGGGCAAGCGATCACCAACACAGCGATACCTGCCGTCAACGCATAAGACAAAGATGGTGCTGGGCCGAGCAGAAGCCAGACAATGAACGCCACAATGGCAACCACGACCACTACAGGTACAAAAACCGCCGAAACTTTATCCACCAGGCGACCTATCTCTGGTTTGCTCATCTGCGCCTGGCGTACCATCGCGATGATATGCGCCAGGGTGGTCTCCTCGGCCAACTTGGTGACCTCTCTCCGGGTCTCACCTGGATCAGGTCACCTATGGAGAGTAAGGATACCGGCAGGGTCGCTGTTGATTTGCCCCATACCACTTCTGCCCGCTTCGGCGCCAACCCTACCAGACTGCCAACCGCTTTGCTGGTGGTTCTTTTTGCCCGGGTTTCAAATGCATGCCCCAACTGCAGAAAAGCAAGAATCAGCACTGAGGCATCAAAATAGAGCTTCTCCCCTTGCAGGATCAAACCTTCAGGCTGCATGACGATGACCAGGGAGGAGAACCAGGCAGTGCCTGTGCCCAAGGAGATTAGGCTATCCATGTTGGCACTGCGATGTTTGAGCTGTTTCAGCGCGCCAAGGTAGTAGTGCCCACCACTGAATCGCATCACCAGCAGGCAGATGATGGCCACCGCCAGCCAGTGGCTCTGCCCGCCAGGGGCTGACAGCTGAGGTGCATGACCGGTCATTTCAGTCACCATCAGACCGATACCGACAACCCCAGCGAACAGAGCTCTCAGCCAGGAACGCCGAAGCTCTTGCGCAGCCGCCAATGCCTCCTCGGCATAGGGGTCGTCATAGGCCTCGACATAGCTGGCCTGGTAGCCCAGTTTTTCGAGCTCGAATAGCAGCTCAGCTGGATGCAGTGAGGTTTCTAGACGCCACAGAGCATCTCTGAAGCTATAGCCCGCATCGGGATCCAATTTGGCAAACAGACCATCAAGCTGCAATTTTTGGGTCGCCTGATCCAGTGCCTGATCGGTAAAGCGAAGCTGCAGTGCACTGCTCTTAGCCTGAGACTCGATCAGACAGGCGCCATAACCCTGAGCAATCACCGCCTGAACCACCTCCGCAGGTGAGCCACCGACAACCTGCGCCCGCTTTTCCACCAGATTGACGGCGGATTGAGTCACCCCAGGTACGGCATTGATCGCCCGCTCAACCGCCGCTACGCAGCTCGCGCAGGTCATATCCTGCACAGCAAGTTGATACCCGCCCTCGATCTTTTTTTCATAGGATGGTTCAGCTGAAGCAGGTTGTAATACGGGCAGGGAGATCGGTACAGCTGGATCCTTTTCAGCCACAAGCTCTGCTTCATAGCCGGCTTGCTTGATGGCCAATACTGCTTCAGCGGCATCACCCCCGGTGATCTCTGCAGTTGCCGTTTGAAGATTGACCGCTACCTGGGTCACCCCCGGTAGCTTTGCAACCGCCTGCTCTACAGCCGCCACACAGTGCTGGCAGGACATGCCATCAATCGATAACCGATAACTTGATTCAGACTTGGTCGTCACTGGAATTGAGGGGGTTGGATCGACCGATCAACCTGGAGGCCAGTTCATGCGCCGCCCACCAAGCAGGTGCAGATGAATATGGAATACGGTCTGTCCAGCCAGCTCGTTGCAGTTGACCACTGTGCGATAGCCCGCCTCGTCCAGTCCCTCCTGTTTGGCCACTTTAGCCGCAGCCAGATAGAGCTTCCCCATCAGCTCGGCATCTTCCTCCGTCAGGTCATTGAGGGTGGAGATGTGTTTTTTCGGGATAATCAGCACATGACAGGGAGCTTGTGGATTGATGTCCCGGAATGCCAGTACATCATCGTCCTCATAGACTGTGTCCGGGGTAAGCTCACCGCTGACAAATTTACAGAATAAGCAGTCACTCATGGTATCTCCTTAAAATTCGGAACGCCCTCGAATCGCATGGGCCAGGGTGGCACCATCCACATACTCCAACTCACCCCCCATGGGGACCCCCTGCGCGATGCGGGTTGTGCGAATACCGAACTGTTGCGCCATATCGTGGATATATTGTGCCGTAGCCTCACCCTCAACCGTGGGATTGGTTGCCAAAATAACCTCTTTGACCCCCCCATTGGCAAATCGCGCTTGCAACTGGTCCAAACCAATCTCTTTCGGACCGATGCCGTCCAGTGGTGAAAGGTGACCACCTAGAACAAAATAGCCACCATGATAGTCCGCAGCCTGTTCAATGATTGCTTGATCAGCCGGATTCTCGACGATACAGAGCAGACTCTGATCTCGCCTGGGATTACTGCAGAGCTGACAATACTCCTGCTCAGTCAGTGTTCTGCATTGGGCGCAGTGTCCGATCTTATCCATCGCTTCAGCCAACAATCTGGAGAGCACTCGCGCCCCCTCCCTATCCCGCTCAAGCAGATGATAAGCCATACGTTGGGCGCTCTTTGCCCCAACCCCCGGCAGACAGCGCAACGCCATCATCAATTGATCCAACAGGGCGGCATTAGGCATCGGACGGTCTATCGAACCAAAGGGGAAGCGAATCGATGCGGCAATAGAGAATCAGCATTGCATTAAGGCGCTATTAAAACGGTAGTTTCATGCCTGGAGGCAGACCTAATCCGGCTGTCAGTCCGGACATGCTCTCCTGCATTTTATGACTGACCCGCTGCGCGGCATCATTTACGGCGGCAGCCACCAGATCTTCAAGCATCTCCTTATCGTCCTCCATGAGACTCTCATCGATCTGCACACGGCGCACTTCGTGTTTACCGTTCATGACCACCTTGACCAGACCGCCACCAGACTCGCCAGTCACCTCCTCTTGCGCCAGCTTCTCTTGTGCCTGTTGCATTTCAGCCTGCATTTTCTGCGCCTGCTTCATTAAATTACCAATACCGCCTTTCATGTAAAAACCCTCATATTCATGGCCTGAACCAGACGCCGATGCGCTAGGCTGACACCCGTTTTCAACTTAACAAATTACTTTCAAACAACATTTATATAACAATAAAACAGATAGTTATAAAAGATAACTCTGAGACTTCCTAAATCATCTCATGGCGCAGAATCGTCCACAGGACGGATCGACTCCGGCATCAACTTAGCGCCAAAACGCTGCTCCATCTCTTTGACCATCGGATCCGCCACCATGCTCGTTTCAGCCTCTGTCTGACGCTCCTCGGCCTCACGTTTTTCACGCATCGCCGGTGTCTCCTGTTGCGGTACCGCTTCGGTTATCGACAGTTGCACCGTCTCACCCAACTGCTTTCTGACCGCTTCCAGAAAGCGCATTTCCGACTGCCCCACCCTGAGCTGACGCCTCGATCGATCAAGGGTCAGATTCAGAATCTTGCCGTCCCAGCTCTCAAAGGCACAGTTCTGCGCCAATTGGCGGGTGATACCGCCCAATTGCAGGGCCGCACAAAACCCCTCCCAATCAGATGGATCCGTCACTTTAGCCAGCGGCTTGGATGGCTCAGACAGCACCTCAGAGGGTTTGGCAACCGGGCTTGGAGCACTGTTAGTTGTGATTTTGCTCGGCGCTTTGGGAACCGGTTGACGGGCACTTCGCTGACCTCCACCACTTGACTGAGCGCTTTTAACACCATCTCCATCCGGGCGAAAGGCAAGCATTCTGAGCAGCAGCATCTCGAAACCACTACGGGGATCCGGCGCAAGATTCAACTCCTGCTGCCCCACCAAACCAATCTGATAGTAGAGCTGCACATCCTCGGCCGACAAGGCTTCGGAAAATCCACTGAGGCGCTGCCGGTCATAGCCATCATCAGGCTGATACCCTGATACCAGTTGCAATAGAGCGATCTGGTGCAACATGGTCAGAAGTTCCTGTAGGGCCTGGCTGAAGTCCACCGCCATCTCGGCCATCTCTGAGACCCGATCCAGCAGGCTTGCCCCATCCGCAGCCACCAATGCCTCCACAAGTCCATAGATGCGATCCGATCCGATCACTCCGATCATCGACTTAACCGCGTCTCCCCGCACTTCACCACCACCAAAGGCGATGGCCTGATCCAGGAGGCTGAGGCCATCTCGCATACTCCCATCAGCCCCTCTGGCTAACAGACTGAGAGACACCTCATCGTAGGGAATCTGCTCTTCCCCAAGAATGTGTCGCAACTGCCCTTCGATCTGCTCACGACTCAGGCGCTTCAGATTAAACTGCAGGCATCGGGAGAGCACTGTCACCGGCACCTTTTGCGGATCCGTGGTAGCAAGGATGAATTTCACATGCGGAGGTGGTTCTTCAAGAGTCTTCAATAAGGCATTGAAACTACTTGCAGAAAACATATGAACTTCATCAATCAGATAAACTTTGTAACGTCCTCTAACCGGGGCGTAGGGTACATTCTCCAAGAGCTCTCTGGTCTGATCGACCTTGGTACGGGAGGCCGCATCCACTTCCAACAGGTCGACAAACCGCCCCTCATCGATCTCTCGACAGGCATCACAGACGCCACAAGGTACTGCACTGACCCCCTTTTCACAGTTCAGTGATTTAGCAAAGATTCTTGCCAGGGTTGTCTTACCAACACCGCGGGTGCCAGTAAACAGATAGGCGTGGTGCAAACGTTCGCGCTCCAGGGCGTTGTTCAGCGCGGTCACCACATGTTGCTGTCCGACCAATTGGCCAAACAACTGGGGTCTCCATTTACGGGCGAGAACCTGATATGACATAACCTATCGCTCTGTAACCTACCGATTAAAGTGGGAAGTTTAACCTGAATCCAGGGTGGATTCACTGTCCATCGGCATCTGATTTCGAGCAAATTCAGCAAAGGCCCAAGTGAGGGGTATGTATCTGGATCAAGATACCAAACCGATTACAATCGGCTGTTATTAAATTAAACTACATCAATAGAATATGATTCCAATTATCTATTTTTAGGTGGTTTTATTGTTTTCAAAAAGTCAATTCTCCTGTCATATAAAATCCACACCCAGCTTTTGCCTAGTGGTTGCTCTGCTCATTGCCGGCATGTTCGATTTGCTCTTTCTCCCCCGTTTTTAGAGGCTTTAGCTGCTCCAGGTGGTGATCTACACAGCAGCAGGCGACGGTGATTAACGAGCTTTAGGAATCGGCTGACTAAAGAAGTTGATTTCATGAACGATAATATTCAGAAGAGGGAAAGAGAACAGATTGAATGAATATAAATAACAATGATCAGATAAATCGTGCTCAATCTCCCAACCCCAGGTATGCCATCGATGCATCGAGTCTGCGATTGCATCGTTATCTGTAGAGTTAATCAACACGGATTTGCATAGGCATGGAACAGCTGAGTGAACAACACGTTCTAAGACTGTCGCTCAATCATCCAGATTCGGATGAGCTGCCCCCTATGAACTCAGGCGGGTCTCAACTCATATCCCATTCATCGAACCTCGATAGTGATTCAAAAACAGAATCAGCACAGCTGAAACTGCACCAGTCACCTCCATCGATCAATCCAGCCCTCAGGGAAACCTCATGAGCGAGAAGCAAGTTACGCCGATCAGAGTGGCCGCAATCGGTATGGATCAACGACAGCGCAATGCCTTAGTTATGCTGTTCAGTAACCATTGCTGTAATCGCTATATCCTGGTCGAAGAGGAGTCCTCAGAAATCTGCATCATCGATCTCGATCTGTATGGTGGTGAGCGCCTTTGGCATGAATTCCGACAACGCCACCCTGATCGCCCTTTGATCCTGGCGTCACTAAAACCCAGACAAGTGGAGAATGGACACACACTGTTTGTAAAAAAACCGATTCCAGTTATTCAACTGATGGGGGCAATCGACCAACTCAGTGAGACGCTCAACAAAGCAACGGGCAGGCCTATTGATCAAACTGAGCCGATAGCAGAGGCAAGACAAGCTGAACCTCAGCAGATCAAGCAGACAGCCAGCCGACCTGCCCGTAACGTGGCTTCGTTGATGACAGAGGCACAGGAGACGGTGTTTATCGGTACTTCGCCGGACATCGATCCAGACAATCAGGAACAGCTGGCGAAAATCTATTACGACCCACAGCACTATCTGCAGGGACACATACAAGAAGCGTTGAACCAAGCGACCAGACATAACAGAAATGTTTCTATCGAGGGTCCCTGGCCGGCGATTGATTTGATGATCGCTAAACAACGAATATTCGTTGATGCGGGCGAGAAACATCTCCGTCCATTCTGTACTGTTCCTGATGCAACCCGGGAAGTTGAACTGCGGTTTAACGAGCAACAGAGACCAACCACCGGGATGCGGGACTATTCTGTCTATGCCTTTATCTGGCAACTGGCACTGTGGGCCTCACGGGGCCGGCTACCTTCTGGTACCAACCTGAACCAACCGATCTATCTGAAACGTTGGCCAAATTTCAGCCGCCTTGTGGTAACCCCTCATGCCCTGGCAATCTCTGCACTCTGGATCAAACAACCTCGCTCTTTATTGGATACAGCCATTAGTCTCGGAATTCCCCAGCGATATGTATTTGCCTTCTACAGCGCCGCGAACGCCGTCCAATTAGCCGGAGAAACAAGACGGGCCGTGGACACTCTGTTAGAACCTCCAGCAATCGAACAAGCGAATAACAGAGGCCTGTTCAGTCGACTTTTGCAGCGTCTCAGAGGATAAACAAGGATTTTACATGAGTGACTACAAAATCATCTTCAGTGGCCCAGTTGGCGCAGGCAAGACCACGGCCATCCAATCGATCAGCGATATTGTGCCAGTCACCACAGACGAACAAGCCAGTGATATGACCCGGAATTTAAAAAATGGCACTACTGTCGCCATGGACTATGGACTGATCAAGCTACCGGGCACTGAACGTATCCACCTCTATGGCACCCCAGGCCAGGAGCGTTTCGATTTCATGTGGCAGATACTGACCAATGGCGGCATCGGGCTAGTACTGTTGATCAACAATCATAGGCCCGATCCGTTCGGCGATCTGCACTTTTTTCTGAATGCATTCGAGGAATTCATCAAACAGGGAAAAGTTGTTATTGGGGTTACCCAAATGGATCAGGCCGACACACCAAGAATCGAAGACTACCACCTTCAATTGGAAAACAACGGCATCAAGATCCCCATCTTCGACATCGATGCCCGAGTCAAAAAAGATGTCTCGATACTACTTGAAGCGCTGCTCTACTCCTTAGACCCAGGTCTGGATGATTGACTCATTATCCTAAAAAGATCAGTTGGACAGCGTGAAGGGTGCGCTTGTGGTGGTGCAGGGCAAGGGTCGCTCCTGCACATCCATGTGCCCGCGACACTTGTGCATCCCTGCACGACGCGCAATAGCCTGCTATTCCAAGGAGTTGCAACGCCGCCATGCGCTGCTACAAGCGTGCCACTCACGCTGTAGCGTGATTCACCCAGTAGGTGACCATAACCATCGAAGCGATTTTCATCATAATCAAACACCTGCTATTAGAATGGAGCGGCCAACTGATTTTTTTAGGATTATTCATGCACAACCCAAAAGGAGGCCAACCCACAAGTTCAGATAGCGTTGACTAGGAACAGTGATAATTTTGTGACGATGACAAATCAGGACATGGCGCAAAGTGATCGAATATAACCCTCAGGGTTTTAGTATTTTCTGGTATCAGTGTCAGCAATGACTCAGAAAATATGACTTGGCGCCATTAGCTAGTGTGGTGTCCTATACTGTTTGACGATTTCAGCGCGACGAGAAGCCATCAGCCGCTAGGCGCGTTGAGCAGGGAATAGCGCACCCTTTCCAAGCAACGCAACAACGCGGATGATGGCTTCTCATCGCGCCCTAAGGGAGGGAGCGATGAAGGAAAATGCTTTTTTTCTAAGGCGCATGAATGACCATGTGCAATATTTGGGAAAAATCAAAGCCGCACTGGAAGACAAAGGAGCTTTCCAGGGCACCGACCACCATAGCTGTAAGTTAGGTCTCTGGTTAGAAAGCAATGACTCGATAGCGTCCTCGGCGATTAGTAGAGAAGTCCGCGAGACATTTGAGCGATTACTTGATCCCCATGAACGCTTTCATCATGCCAGCAAACGGGCGTTGGAGTGTAAAGATGCCGGTGATAAGAGCGGTATGGAGGATGCTATGACTGAGATGTTCAAGCTCTCGAACACCCTGGTCACAATTCTGGTTAAGCTTGACAATATGGATCACTGAGTCACGAAACCCTGAAGAGAACATTCTTCAAACCTGTTATCAAGCGGTGAAAATCAGGCCACGGATGTCGCCCGGATTGCACTAACCAACTCGGCAAACTCTTCATCATCAGGCTTTTCACCACCGACACACCAGGCATGAATAATGGGATCGGGAAACTCAAGGAGTTGTATGAAATGCCGCTGCATGCGCGGCGGCATGTCTGTATAGTGCTGATCAAGAAACGCCTCCAACAGCACATCCAACTCCAGCATGCCGCGCCGACACTGCCAACGTAAGCGATCCAGGTTATTCAACTCCCCATCTTCAATTCTCATCATCACAACCACGCATTATCAAATGGCGTCCTTCAACATAATCGCCTTGATATGGCCAATCGCTTTGGTGGGATTGAGATTTTTCGGGCAGGACTCAACACAATTCATGATCGTATGACAACGAAACAGTTTGTATGGCCCCTCCAGGTTGTCCAGCCGCTCCTCACTGGCCTGATCCCGACTGTCCGCCAGAAAACGGCAGGCGCTCAACAGTGCCTGAGGACCAAGAAATTTATCCGGATTCCACCAGAAAGAGGGGCAGGCGGTGGAACAGCAGCCGCACATGATACACTCATAGAGCCCATCCAGTTTGTCACGATCTTCCGGGGATTGCAGAATCTCCTGTTCCGGCATCGGCTCTTTACGGATCAACCAGGGATCGACCTGTTTGTATTGGGCATAGAACTGACTCATATCCACAACCAGATCACGGATCACCGGACGCCCGGGAAAAGGCCGAACCTCAATCGGTTCCTTCAATTCACTCAATGGTGTGATACAGGCTAACTTATTACTGCCATTGACGTTCACCCCATCCGAGCCGCACACACCTTCACCACAGGAGTGTCTGAAAGTAAATGACTCATCCTGATCCTGTACCGCCAATAAGGCATCGCGCAACATCATGCCTTGACGAGTCTCAATCTCAAACTCCTGCATATAGGGTTGAGCATCACTTTCAGGATTATAGCGATAGACGTTGACTTTCATATTCAAACCTCATCTTTAGTTTTCATTTTGCTCGGGCTGTGCCGCAAGCCTGTTGCGCTACAGCGCGACAATCAAAATGAATTCAATCAGTAGACACGCTCTTTTGGCGGAAAACTCTCCACAGTCAGTGGTTGTGAGCGTACCCCTTTGTATTCCAGCTTATCGCTCTGTTTCCAATACAAAGTATGCTTCATCCATTCACCATCCTCCCGTTTTGGGAAATCTGGCCTGGAGTGAGCACCTCGACTCTCTTTACGATGTTGAGCGGAGACCGCAATCGACAAACCCACATCAATCAGATTCTCCAGCTCGAGGGCTTCCGTGCGGTTGGTATTGAAGGTGGCAGAGTGATCTGTCAGGCGCACATCCTTGAGCTTGTCCCGCAGCGCCCTCACCTTCTCTACTCCTTCCGCCATCATATCTTCGACTCTGAATACACCCGCATGATCCTCCATGGTCTTGCGGAACTCCTTACGTAACTCACTGACGGTCATGCCTTCCCCTTTGGCATCCCATCGCTCCAGTCGAGCCACCGCTGGCGCGACATTGTCATCATGCAACGGACGAT
>JARRQD010000114.1:0-9809 GCA_037382205.1 Candidatus Thiodiazotropha sp. | reverse complement strand
ATACAAATAGCAGGTGTTTGATTATAATGAAAATCGATTCGATGTATATGGTCACCTACTGGGTGAATCACGCTACAGCGTGAATGGCACGCTTATAGCGGCGCCTGGCGGCGTAGCAACTCCTTGGAATAGCAGGCTACTCCAAGGCGTTGCGCGCCGTGCAGGGATGCACAAGTGTCGCGGGCACATGGATGTGCAGGAGCGACCCTTGCCCTGCACCACCACAAGCGCACCCTTCACGCTGCCCAACTGACCTTTTTAGGTTGAATGCTGCCGATATCGATCAACCGTTGCGGCGTTTTCTCTGAAAACCGATCAGGCCGATCAGTCCTGAGCCAAACATCCAGAAGGCGGCTGGCAGTGGAACCGGTGAGGGGGCGGCAATTCCGCTGATCTCAACAAGATAGTCTTCGTCATTGATAAAATCCTCAATGCCGAAAAAGACCATGCCCGACTGGTCGAACAGACCGGCATCCGTGGCAACGGACGAGAAGAGGCTGGAATCCGGTGGAGAAAGTTCTGTTTCGAAGTCAAAAGTCAGGAGGTCACCATCGGTTGTTCGGGTTGCCAGATTTGGGCCTTCGCCTGTGTATGCTGCCCCGGTGTCCGGATCAATGAGATCGGTACGATAGTCAACATCGGTCTGATAACCGCTGTATCCAGTGACTGACCAATCATAGATTCCCAGGTCGTTTTCACCGACATAGGCGAGATCCTGGATACGTCCTGAGAATATCAGCGAATTTGTATTGTTCGATCTGATGACAGTATCGATATAGTTACCGGTGAGTAGGGTGTTGCCACCGTCATCGGTCACAGAAAAACCAATCTGGTTTTGATAAACAACCGAGCCAGCAAGATTCGGGTTGCTGGTTGCGGTTGTTCCACTAAGAGTGATGGAGCTATTAGGATCAAGGATAGCCGCCGTCGCAACACTGCTGCAGAGACTGAGCCCTAGGATCATGGCTGATTTTGGAAAATGGAGGGAGAGTTTATTAAACATGACAATACTCCTTTATCGACATGGAACGATCGACGGATTGAGTTTATTATGAGTTAGTAGTCTCGCTGAGTATATAGCACTGTTTCGAAGTTTGCCACTATCGACAGTTTTTTAATTCAACATGGCTCTGTACAAGCGGTCAGCATGATTATGAGCAGGGTCTTTAAACCTAAAAAAATCAGTTGACCGCACCATTCTAATAGCAGGTGTTTGATTATGATGAAAAGAGCTTCGATGGTCATGGCCACCTACTGGGTGAATCACGCTACAGCGTGAATGGCACGCTTGTAGCGGCGCATGGCGGTGTTGCAACGCCTTGGAATTGCAGGCTATTGCGCGCCGTGCAGGGATGTAAAAGTGTCGCGGGCACATGGATGTGCAGGAGCGACCCTTGCCCTGTACCACCACAAGCGCACCCTTCACGCTGTCCAACTGATCTTTTTAGTTTAAAAAAGCATGAACTCTGTCAGCGTAAAACCCTCTATTATTTGTTTTTGTTTTACCTCACCTTAACAATGGGTCTTTTACATGAAGCCAATTAAATATCTTTTCATCGCTGCCATACTGTTTCCTTTCTTGTTTTTAGTTGGGGGGGCCAACGCAACTCAACAGCCCGAAGGACTAAATGGGAAAGCCGATTTCAAGCTAGAGCAGTATAGAGGGAAGGTTGTGTTGTTAGATTTTTGGGCATCCTGGTGTGGACCTTGCCGAGAGGCCTTTCCCTGGTTGAATGAGATGCATCGAAAGTACCAGGGTCTTGGACTGGAGATCATCGCTGTGAATCTTGATGAAGTGCGGTCAAAGGCCGATCAATTTTTAATCGATTCTCCAGCCAATTTTTCGATTCAATATGACCCTGAAGGGGTATTGGCAAAAGATTACGATCTGCAGGGGATGCCTTATTCCTTACTATTCGATCGAAATGGTAAGTTGTTGAACAAGCATGTCGGTTTCTTTAAATCAAAGGCGCCCGAAAGGGAATTGGAGATCAGACAGGCGCTAAAAAATAATATCTGAAAAAACCTTGGTTTGGCGACTGAAGTCAATGACAGGATTCTGTGAAATATCTATGAGGCTTAAGGTTTGCTTAAGAAAACTATGTAATAAGGCCTCTATCTGGTTAGATTGAACTTTCTAAGGAATTAATCAATATGTCAGTTAAGTTATTTCTGGCGGCGCTGCCTGTAGTACTGTTACAGGCAGGTTGCACCAACCTGGGGGTGGAACCCTGGGAACGCGGCAGGCTTGCAAACCCCGAAATGCAGTTGATGTCGGACCCAATCAGTGCCGGTCTCGATGACCATATCTATTTTAGTAAAGAGGCTTCGAGCGGCGGTCGGGGATTTGCTGGAGGAGGCTGCGGGTGCAATTAAAGCAACAAAAAAAGATAAGCCAGGCCCTGACTGCAGCAACCTGCAGTCTGCTGGGTATGAACAGCACTGACAGTCTGGCCGAGGAGGGTGATTGGACTTTCGATAGCGCCATACTCTACTACTCCGAAGTGGATAGGGTGACCGCTGTTGAGCCGGTGATCACCGCTAAGCGGGACTTTGGTGAGGAGAAGGCGCTCAATCTGAAATTTGTTTTCGATACCTTGAGTGGGGCCTCAGCCAATGGTGCAACACCGAGCGATCAGCCGCAGACTTTTACTCGTCCCTCTGGCAAAGGTCGCTATACGGCCTCGGCGGAGGAGACCCCTCTGGATGACACTTTCAGGGACAATCGTTTCGCCCTCAGCTCCCAGTGGGAACAGCCAATCAACCAGGACTATCGGACAGGCTTCGGTGTCAACTTTTCGACGGAGTATGACTACAGTTCACTCAGCGCCAATGCGAACTTGTCAAGAGACTTCAACAAGCGCAACACCACCTTGAATGCGGGGCTGTCGCTGGCCTATGACACGATAAGCCCGGAGGGTGATATCCCCATCGGCCTGTCGAGCATGGCAGTCGATCGCGGTCAGGCGGATTATCGAGATGAGTTCAACGCCTCCCGGGGTGAGAGTGAGGATAACAAGGATACTGTGGATCTGATCTTAGGTCTCACTCAGGTGATTGATCGTAAGACCATCATGCAGGCCAGCTACTCCTACAGTGACGTATCCGGTTATCTTACCGATCCGTTTAAGATTGTCAGTGTGGAGGGTGACGATGGCCGGCCAGTGGAATACCGTTATGAGCAACGACCGGATTCCCGCGGCAAACATAGCCTCTATTGGCAGGCGAAACACGAGTTTGAGTCGGATATTCTGGATCTCTCCTATCGCTACTTTTGGGACGATTGGGGGATTACCTCCCATACCGTTGATCTGCGCTATCGTTGGATGTTGGACAGCCGGCAATATCTGGAGCCCCATATTCGCTACTACGATCAGACGGAAGCAGACTTCTACCGCCGTTTCTTCATCCAGGGGGAAGCGCTGCCCGATCATGTCTCTGCCGACTATCGATTGGGGGATATGAGTGCCCTGACGATCGGTATAAAATATGGCATGGAACTGCAAAATCAGCAGCAGTTGAGCCTGCGATTGGAATATTACCTACAAACCAACGACAACACGGAATCGGTGATTCCGGGGATTCTCAACGATATGGAACTCTATCCCGATGTTGAGGCGATCATTCTCCAGCTAAGCTATAAGTTCTAATATTGGGAGATATAGGGCCAAAAAAGGGGCTTGTGTGATCGATCGTCCCGTCAAACTGGCTGCTGCTGATGGCTACTGGATCGGTTCATTTGAGGCCATGGCCAGCCCCTGTGAGCTGTTCTTGGAGGTGGATGACGAGCGGCTGGCAAATCGACTGCTGAGCATGGCGGCCAATGAAGCCTGGCGGATAGAGTCCAAGTTCAGCCGCTATCGCCGTGACAATCCGGTTTACCAGATCAACAACAGTGGCGGAAAACCCGTTGAGGTGGATGAGGAGATCGCCCAACTGCTCGACTTTGCAGAGGTCTGCTGGCAACTGAGCGAGGGGCTGTTTGATATCACTTCCGGCGTGTTGAGGCGAGTCTGGCGCTTTGATGGGGGTGACCAGCTGCCCAATCAACAGCAGGTTGAGCAGTTGCTGCCCTACGTGGGTTGGCAAAAACTGCGCTGGACCAAGCCCTACTTGACTCTGCCACAAGGCATGGAGATCGATTTTGGCGGCATTGGTAAAGAGTACGCAGTGGATCGTAGCATGCAGTTGTTGCAGCAACAGACCGATCAGGCCCTGTTGATCAATTATGGTGGTGATATCCGCGCAGTCGGCATTCGGCATGCCAATCAACCCTGGTCGGTTGGAATCGAAAATCCTAACCACCCTGACACCCCCAAAGGGGTGCTGAAGATCACTCATGGCGCTTTGGCAACCAGTGGTGATACCCGGCGATATTTGTTGCATAGGGGAAAGCGTTATGGCCATGTGCTGAATCCCAAAACCGGCTGGCCCATCGAGGGCTCACTGCGTTCGGTAACCGTGGCGGCGGGTACTTGCACCGAGGCGGGGCTGCTGGCGACCATGGCGCTGTTGCAGGGCTCTGAGGCGGAAATCTTTCTTCAGAATCAGGAGGTTCAATATTGGTTGACGCCCTGATCTGGTTCCAATCTGGTCTAGTAAATTCTATATAAAACATAGGGATATAGATTTAGAACTCTTACCGAGCATTTTAGTCAGAAATTAAGAATATAGTGAAATGCTTGGAGGTAATGATGAGCGGTCTGATAACTGACTTTCCCTATGATGGCGTGGTGACAGTAAATCGTGTGATCCTCAAAACGGGCTATACGGTGGATGACTTGCAGGAGCGGGTTGCCGAGCTGTGTGAGAACGTCAAAACCTACCACTCCGAGACCGGTTTCATTGGTGGGTTCGTAGCCTTGAACAGCGGCCAGATCTCGAATGAAGGCTCAACCATCGGTCAGGCGGTTGAGAGTGATCTGAAATCTCGGGAGGCTTTGATCCTAACCTTCTGGCGAAGCTTTGAAGACCACGAGCAGTCTCATCGCAGCGAAACATTTCAGCCGCTTTTCAAGCGGGTTGTGGCGCTCTGTGAAAACGGCAATGAGGAGATCGCCTACGAGATGCTCTGGTCTGGCAAGGCCTACAGTCAGGAGCAGGCGCTGGCGGCTCAGGAGGCCAAAGCGCGCTATGCGGCCTAATCAGACCTTTGGAGATTAGCCGCTAATTATCGCCAATCACCGCGAATCTGCGCTAACAGCTGTAAAAAATGTATGCTATTCGTGCGATTTTGCGGTGATTCTTGTGTGTTTGCGGAGATTATTAGATTACGTGCCCCGAATGGCTTACTGCATAGATCCGCCTGACTATCGGACACTTTTTCGATAAACACAGTAAATCATCAGCAGAATGGAGACGCCAACTGATTTTATTAGGTTTCGCTACCAGCACGCTGAAAGTTGGTTCCTTTGCAAGCGGAGCAGGGCGGGATATGGCCGGTCTTTTTGAAGTGCATCTCCTTGCCGCAGCCGACGCAGATCAGCGTGCCGGGACCGGTAACCTCACCGGTATGGTAGAGGGATGCGTTGTTAGCGCGCTGGGCCAGTTTGGCCAGCTCCAGCTTGGTTTGGTCTGCCACACTGGTGAACATCTCGAGCATCCGCTCTTCAACCTGTTGCACATCAAATCGCCACCAGGCTGAAAGCTGTTCGCCGGTCTCCAGCAGATAGCTTGCCGCATCTTTCATGTCCCGTTCTACATAGGTGGAGACCTTCTCCGCCTCTTCGCGACTCAGTTCGCCCAGTTCGATCATCTTCTCGCGCGCGTCATCGAGATAATCTTTCAGGCCGGCCAGGCTGTTTTCCCGGGCTGAGTCAACCGCTTCGTGTACTTCCTCCAACATCTTGTCATAGGCTTTCGCCAGGCGTTCCATCGGGTCTTGGGGTGTCTCTGACATGCTTCTCTCCCTACACTGAACCATACTTTAATCATGGATCAATTTATTCGCTGCGCCAAGTGGTGCTGCAGAATATGGATAATTTAACCTAAAAAGATCAGTTGGACAGCGTGATTCACCCAGCAGGTGACATAACCATCGAAGCTATTTTCTTTAAAATCAGAAAGCTGCTAGTAGAATGGAGCGGTCAACTGATTTTTTAGGTTTAACCGCAAAGCAACGCGGAGTTTAGATTCTACCTACCCAGAGGCCTTGAGCCAGCTTTTCAGCAGCAGAATGCCACCGCCGCCGCCTAGGCCGAAGCCAAGGGCGGTGGCCAGGGTGAGTGGAATCAGTCCACCGCTGCCGAATACCAACAGTAGTGAGCCGCTGAGCAGCATCGCACTGCCGGAGATGGTGCTCAGGGTATTGAGGTGGTTACGCTGCATCTGCTGCTGGAGTTTCCGCAGATCGTCCGATTGCCAGTTGAGGGTCAGCTTACCGGCTGCGGTTTCATCAATGATCTTGTTCAGCTTGTTGGGTAGATCCGGCAGATTTTCCGCAATCAGCGGCAGGTTCTTTTTCAATTTGCCAATGAACGCTCGCCGCCCGATCTGTTCACTCATCCAGCGTTCGAGGAAGGGTTTCGCGGTGGTCCAGAGGTCGAGTTCAGGATAGAGCTGCCTACCCAGGCCCTCGATATTCAGCAGGGTTTTCTGTAACAGCACCAGCTGGGGCTGAACCTCCATGTCGAAGCGTCGTGCCGTCTGGAAGAGGCGTAACAGAAAGTGGCCAAAGGAGATTTCACTGAGCGGTTTTTCAAAGATCGGTTCACTGACGGTACGGATCGCCGATTCGAACTCCTCCACCCGGGTCTCCTTCGGTACCCAGCCGGAGGCTACATGCAGTTGCGCGACCCGCTTGTAGTCTCGGTTGAAAAAGGCGAGCAGGTTCTCGGCCAGATAGCGCTTATCCGCTTCGGTAAGCGTGCCCATGATACCAAAATCCACTGCGATATAGCGCCCGTTGGGTTCGACGAAGATATTCCCCGGATGCATGTCGGCATGAAAAAAGTTGTATTTGAAGACCTGGGTGAAAAAGATCTCCACGCCCCGCTCGCCCAACAACTTCATGCTGACGCCCTGTTTGCGCAGCGCCTCGATGTCGCCCACAGGTGTGCCGCTGATACGCTCCATGACGAACACATTCTGCCGGGTCAGTTCCCAGTAGACTTCCGGTACATAGAGGGCTTCACTGTTGAGAAAATTGCGCCTTAACTGGGAGGCGTTGGCCGCTTCACGCATCAGATCCAGTTCATCGAAAATGGTCTTCTCATACTCCTCAACCACCTCAACCGGCCTCAGTCGGCGGCCCTCTTTCCAGTATTTCTCGGCCAGATGGGCGATGGTGAAGAGCAGATCCACATCCCGGCGGATGGTCTTTTCAATGTTCGGCCGCAGTACCTTAACCACCACTTTGCGCCCATCTTTGAGCTGTGCGGTGTGTACCTGGGCAATGGAGGCTGAGGCGAGGGGGGTCTCGTCGAATGCCTCAAGCATTGCATCAATCGGTTTGCCGAAGGCTTTTTCAATGATTTTTCTCGCCTGGGCGCCGGGGAAGGGGGGCACCCGATCCTGCAATTTAGTCAGTTCGTTCGCCAGATCGTCCGGCAGCAAGTCTCGGCGGGTTGAGAGGATTTGGCCGAATTTGACAAAGATTGGTCCCAGATCCTCCAATGCCCGGCGGATCCTCACTGGATAACTCCCCCGGTCCTTGCGAAACCAGTACCAGGGTGAGAGATAGATCAGAAAGCGGATTGGCCGGAACAGATGGGTGGCCAGAATGACCTCATCCAGACCATGGCGCAACAGTACCAGATTGATGTGGATCAGGCGAAGTGCTTGGGAAGGACGGATCAAGACGGCTTATCCTCGCTACCTTTACTGCGGGAGAGTCTTTGAATCCGGGCCTCAAGACGTTCCACATCGTCACGCAGACGATCCACATCCTGAAGCCAGGGTTCTATCTCGTAGCGTCCCGGGACCAGCCGCACCTCCTCTTCCAGATACTCTTTCAGATTGAGGCTGGCGGTCTGGTTGAGCTGTTTCCCCCAGTTGATGAATCCCCGCGCCAGGTTGCCGAGCTGATGGGCAGCCACGTCACCGCTGAGTCGTGATAGCTGCTCT
Source organism: Candidatus Thiodiazotropha sp. (assembly GCA_037382205.1). GTDB lineage: Bacteria > Pseudomonadota > Gammaproteobacteria > Chromatiales > Chromatiaceae > Thiodiazotropha. The sequence continues at coordinate 1,745 of JARRQD010000114.1, read as the reverse complement.
TCCCAATCGATATCGAGGCCGCTGAAGAACTCTCCAAATCGTTGTGCCAGGGCGGTGTCCCCTTCAATGGAGACTGCGCCACCAAACAGTTTATCGGCGCTGTCAGCCTGGCTGCGCATATTGGCCAGGTCGAGCAGGCTGCCACGTAGGCAGCAATCCGCATCGCCCTCGAAATGGCTGAGAATCTGGAAACCCTGGGGTTCGGGAATCAGATAGAGCGTCAGTCCGCTGCCGAGCAGGTCGAGCTGGATGACCCGTCCCTGCATGGGCGCCAGCCGGCTGGCGGTGTCCGGATCCAGGCTGATGGCTTGGTTAAGCAGTTGCTCCAGGCTGGCAAACAGGGCGGCTCGAATGGTCATGACTCGCCTCGGATATCAGGCATACATCTGAAATCGTCAAACAGTATAGGACACCACACTAGACTTTGTATCCTCGATGAATCGCGACCACACCGCCGGTCAGGTTATAGTAGTCGCAACGCTGGAATCCGGCATGTTCCAACATGCCTTTGAGGGTCTCCTGGTCCGGGTGCATGCGGATCGATTCCGCCAGGTAGCGGTAGCTCTCCTCATCCTGCGTTACCAGCTTGCCGATCTTTGGCAGCAGGCTGAATGAGTAGAGATCGTAAATTTTCTGCAGCGGCTGAAGGGTCGGTTTGGAAAACTCCAGCACCAGCAGCCGGCCGCCAGGCTTCACCACTCGAAATATGGCGTTTAACGCCAACTGTTTGTCGGTGACGTTTCTCAGGCCAAAGCCAATGGTGACGCAGTCGAAGTAGTCATCGGGAAAGGGCAGGTGCTGGGCGTCGGCCTGCACATATCGGACGTTGCTCACCCGACCCTCGTCGATCATCCGGTCCCTACCCTGGTAGAGCATGGCGGCATTGATGTCGGAGAAGACCACCTCGCCTTGGTTACCGACCAGACCGCTGAAGCGGGCTGAGAGATCTCCGGTGCCGGCGGCCAGATCGAGCACCCGCTGTCCTTGGCGCACCCCGGACATCTCGATGGTATGACGCTTCCACAGCCGATGGATGCCGAAAGACATCAGGTCATTCATCAGGTCGTATTTGTTGGCGACGGAATCGAATACCTCGCGCACTCGCCCCGCCTTTTCGCTAACCGGAACGTCCTGATAGCCAAAATGTGTGGTCTTTTCATCCTTCATGGCATCACCAATATTTCTCGACCCTAGGCCGATGGCTCCTTACGTTCATACCCTGACGTCTTCAGCCGTTGCAGATAGTCTTGCCAGTTACGCTCATAGTTGGCGCCAAGCTGATACAAGGTATCCCAGGAGTAGATCCCGGTATTGTGTTCATCATCGAAGTGCAGGCAGATGGCGTAATTTCCCACAGGATCGATGTGGGCAATATTCACCTCTTCTTTGCCAACCTGCAACACTTCTTGTCCCGGCCCATGGCCCTGAACCTCCGCTGAGGGGGAAAAGACTCGCAGATACTCGGCCGGGTAGCTGAATTTGTTACCGTCATCGAAACTGATTTCCAGTACACGGGACTGCTTATGCAGGTGGATCTCTGTCGGATTTGGGTGTGACATGGTTTTCTCTCAATTCATCTGTTTTCAAAAGTTTGGCACGGCCACTCTATATCGAATCCGCTCATCCAAAAGCAGGCGATATACAGGGTTTGTCACCAATTCGAACCAATCGCCTGCTGCTCGGTGGTTAGAGGATATACTGGCTCAAATCCTCATCCGCCACCAGCTGGGAGAGCTGGCTGTCGA
>JARRQD010000113.1:0-9863 GCA_037382205.1 Candidatus Thiodiazotropha sp. | reverse complement strand
CATCAACATCTATTCAGCAGGTTCACAACGGCTCAATTCACGGCTAAAAAACGAAAAAAGTCGTTTAAATACAAATAGTTATTCATGATAACCTTAGATGTCTACAGGCCTAATAATAATAACAGGTCTTAAATATCTAAAATAATTATTAAGATAGTGAGTGGATAAAATGAAAATCAGCACCGAACGAGATAACTTGTTAGGGCCACTTCAGAAGATTGCGGGTGTTGTTGAACGGAGACAGACACTGCCTATTTTGGCGAATATTCTGGTCAATGCGAGTAATGGCCAACTCAATCTCACAGCTACCGATCTCGAAGTAGAACTTAAAACACAAACAGATGCTGAGTGTGACGGGGATAGCGATTTCACTATTCCCGCCCGGAAGCTACTCGACATCTGTAAGGCTCTGCCCGAATCCGCAAAGATCAATCTCGATATCAGTGAAGATAAAGTTAAATTGCAATCAGGAAGAAGTCGTTTTTCACTCAGTGTACTGCCTGCTCGTGACTACCCAGTTATCGAACCAACACCAAGTAGCACTGTATTTTCAATTAAAGAATCAATACTAAACACCCTGATAGAAAATACACAATTTGCTATGGCCCAGCAGGATGTACGCTACTATCTCAACGGAATGCTGCTCGAACTTGATGATGGTGATATAAGAACTGTGGCAACTGACGGACACCGTTTAGCTATGAGTCAATCACACAAGGCGATTGATGACAAAAGCAATCTCCAGGTAATCCTTCCAAGAAAGGCAGTCATTGAATTGAGCAGACTACTTGGTAATAACGATAATGAAATAAAAGTCGAGCTGAGTAACAGTTACATAAAAGTACTGTTTGAAAAAACCGTCTTCACATCAAAATTGATCGATGGCCGATTTCCTGAATATCAGCGAGTCATGCCAACAGGTTCAGATAAAGAGGTTGAAGCTGAGAAGAGTGCGATCAAGCAATCACTCACAAGAGCTTCCATACTTTCAAATGAGAAATATCGTGGAATTCGATTTCATCTCTCTAACAATTTATTAGAGCTTCAGGCACACAATCCAGAGCAGGAGGAGTCTGAGGAAGAGCTAGAAGTCAATTATCAGGGTGATGAGCTGAAAATTGGATTTAATGTTGGTTATATTCTAGATGCCATATCAGCGATAAAAGAAGATAAGATCATTATCGAATTGAAAGACACAAACAGCAGTGCACTTATTTATGGCAAAGAAAACAAGGACAGTAAATACGTTGTCATGCCCATGAGAATATAGAAAAAGCATATTTTGATAACAAAAAAGCCTTTCGTTTATAAAATCTACAAACATTGCAACTGCAAAGACTAAAGATAGAGAATCTCCGCAACATAAAAGAGGCGGAGATTCTTCCCTCAAAGAATATCAATCTAATTACTGGCTCTAATGGTGCAGGCAAGACCACACTTCTAGAAGCGATCTATCTACTCGCACGGACCCGGTCATTCAGACAGAGTCAAAATAAAACTCTGATAAAACGAGGAGAAGAGCAACTGACTCTCTTTTCTGAATTTCAGAGTGAAACTGGGAGCGGATATAAAATAGGTCTCAGCAAAAAGAAAGACTCAACGATAGTCCACAAAAATAGAAAGAAGATAACAAAGCTATCAGAACTCGCTAAAACGATTCCATTAACAATTATTACACCAAACATCCAAAGAATTGTGGAAGAGGGGCCAACACACCGGCGAAAATTACTCAATTGGGGAATGTTCCACGTGGAACCTCTATACGCACAGTTGGCACAGCGATATAACCAAACGATAACTCAACGTAATAGAGCACTGATTCGCAAAGGTGAAGATCTCTCGGTTTGGACGAAACAGTTAGTTGATCTTGGTAACCAGCTCAATCATATTCAGAATCAATATGTAGTGGAATGGAATGCAGAACTGAAGGACCTTTATAGAACCGCAGGTGACCATTTACAATGCAAATTAGAACTCTTTAGTGGCTGGAAAACAGGTCTCTCTTTTGAAGCCGCTTTGACAGAGCTCCTAACAACGGACCAAGATCGTGGGTTTACTTCTGCAGGTCCTCATCGTTTGGATGTCAGAATTGTTGTCGAGGGTAGGGGAGTTAAAAACTTTTTCTCCCGTGGTCAAAATAAACTCCTCGCGCTAAATCTTATGATTGCACAAACACAACTTCTAAAGAACAAGAAAAAAGAGAAGCCCATACTGCTTGTCGATGATATTAAATCAGAACTCGACAATGAGAGCTATTTACGTGTCATCGAAACCGTATCTGACCTGAATATTCAGACGTTCATCACCGACCTGAATCAATCACTATCTCCTCACTTAGAAAAAGATGGCTTTAAAATGTTCCACGTGGAACATGGGCATATTTCTGAATTGTAATTTCAGTCGTATATCGGGTGAAAGTAGAGGTATAATAGGTAGGTTTTAATCCTTATAGGTTTTCTCTACGGAAAAATTAATGAGTTACGATTCCTCGAATATCAAAGTATTGAAGGGGCTTGACGCTGTTAGAAAGCGTCCAGGAATGTACATCGGTGATACAGATGATGGTACTGGTCTTCATCATATGGTTTTCGAGGTAGTTGACAACTCCATCGATGAAGCGCTTGCAGGTTACTGTGATGAGATAAAAGTAACCATTCACTCAGATCAGAGAGTGACTGTCAGTGACAATGGCCGTGGTATTCCTGTCGATGAGCACCCTGAGGAGAAAAGATCTGCGGCAGAAGTCATTATGACCGTGTTGCATGCGGGTGGTAAGTTTGATGACAATTCCTATAAAGTGTCTGGCGGTTTACATGGTGTTGGTGTTTCTGTCGTCAATGCACTCTCTGAGGAGTTGAAACTCAAGATCAAACGACAGGGTAAGGTTTGGGAGCAGTTCTATAAACATGGTGTACCAACCTCAGACCTTAAGGCTGTTGGGGATACGCAAAAGAGTGGCACCAGTGTCACGTTTCTGCCAAGTGGTGACACCTTCAATAATATCGAATTCCACTACGATATTCTTGCCAAAAGATTAAGGGAACTCTCTTTTCTCAATTCAGGTATCAAGATTGTATTAAAGGAGGAGTCATCCGGTAGAGAGGATATCTTCGAGTATGTGGGGGGCATTCTTGCCTTTGTCGAACATCTGAACCGTAACAAATCCCCACTTCACGAGAGAGTATTTAGCTTTTCTGATGAGCGAAATGACATTGCTGTCGAAATTGCCATGCAGTGGAATGAGTCCTATCAGGAGAGTATTTTCTGCTACACCAATAATATTCCCCAGCGCGATGGGGGTACACATCTTGCCGGTTTTCGTGCGGCTTTAACCCGAACATTGAATCAGTACATTGAGCAATCTGGATTATCCAAGAAGCAGAAGGTTAATACATCTGGTGATGATGCCCGAGAAGGCTTGACTGCTGTGTTATCTGTAAAGGTTCCCGATCCTAAGTTCTCTTCACAGACTAAAGACAAGTTGGTCTCATCCGAAGTGAAAGGGGTTGTTGAGAATCTGCTGACGGAAAACCTGAATACTTTCCTGTTGGAGAATCCAGGGGAAGCAAGAAATATTGCGGGTAAGATGATCGAAGCGGCACGCGCCAGGGAAGCAGCGCGTAAAGCAAGAGAGATGACTCGCCGCAAAGGTGCGCTGGATGTTGCTGGTCTACCAGGCAAACTGGCTGATTGTCAGGAGAAGGATCCTGCACTCTCTGAGCTCTATCTGGTGGAGGGTGACTCGGCCGGTGGTTCTGCCAAGCAGGGCAGGGATAGGCGCTTTCAGGCGATTCTGCCGCTTAAGGGTAAAATTCTCAATGTGGAGAAGGCTCGCTTTGACAAGATGCTTTCATCTGCTGAAGTCGGTACTTTGATTACTGCATTAGGTTGTGGCATCGGTCGAGAGGAGTTTAATCCGGATAAACTGAGATACCACCGCATCATCATTATGACCGATGCGGATGTGGATGGTGCTCACATTCGAACCCTCCTGCTGACTTTCTTTTATCGTCAGATGCCTGAGCTGATTGATCGGGGGCATGTCTATATCGCTCAACCGCCACTCTATAAGATCAAAAAGGGTAAACAAGAACAATACCTGAAAGATGATCAGGATTTGAATAACTACTTTCTGCAATCCGCCTTGGATAATGCTGCGTTGATTGTGACGTCTGGTGCGCCGCCACTATCGGGCGAAAGTCTTGAAACGATGGCCAGATCGTTTCTTACTGTGATGGCCAGTATAAATCGTCTTTCGCTGCGTTACGATGGGGATCTGTTGGAAAAACTGATCTATATGCCAAAGCTCGATGAGCAGACGATTGAAGACAAAAGCCGTGTTGTGGCGTGGATCAAGGAGCTTGAATCGCGATTGAATACCGATCTGGGTATTTCAGAATCCTGCACTTTGCAGTTGTTAGACGAAAACAGTGGTGAAGATACCGGGCTGTTATTAACCAGAAAAGTACATGGTATTGGCAACGAGAAAGTCATTCCCTTTGATTTTTTTAACAGTGTTGAATATAGAAAGATTGTTGAGCTGGGTGGTCAACTAAATGGTCTGTTGAGTGAAGATGCTGTGATTAAAAGAGGTGAAAAAGAGCAGCCGATCAACAGCTTTAGACAAGCGCTTGATTGGTTGATGGATGATGCCAAGCGGGGACAGCATGTGCAGCGTTATAAAGGGCTGGGTGAAATGAATCCAGAGCAGCTATGGGAGACCACCATGAATGCTGATAGCCGGCGTCTGTTGCAGGTCAGCATTGAAGATGCAGTGGCTGCAGATCAGATCTTCGCCACGCTTATGGGGGATCAGGTCGAGCCACGTCGGGACTTCATTGAGACTCACGCTTTGACCGTTGAAAATCTCGATGTATAGTTGAGAGGTATTTTAGAGTATGTAAATACTTACTTACTCTAAAACCCCTTATTTAAAAGCTTTCTCAATTACCCCAGAATCTCAGCAAGCATGAGTTACCTGGTTGCCAGATTCTGCGTGGAATTGCCAACATCGGTATCGCCTTGTTTTACTTCTTGTTCAGTGTCTGACTACCCGTTGCTCAACCGCTGAACCTCAGGCGTAATCAGGAAAGCTTTAGCTTCGCTCACTGGGTAACCCATCGACAGTTGCTTCAATCCACTCTTCAGCTTCTTTGTTGATATCAGAGGCTTTTTTACCCTCTGTTTCAATCACTGGACCGATCACGACATCGATCACGCCTGGATATTTACGCAGTTCTCGTCGGCGCCAGAATACACCGGCGTTGTGCGCGACAGGCAGCACGGGATAAGCTGATTTTTCTGCCAGAATTGCTCCTCCAATCCCATAGCGTTTTCGGGTTCCTGGCGCTACCCTGGTACCCTCCGGGAATACGAATACATGATTTCCCGACTTGAGTCGCTGAATGCCCTGTTCAATGATCTGCTCAACCGCCTTTCGGCCAGATTTGCGGTTAATGGCGATCGGTCTGAAGTAGTACATGATCCAACCTAAAAAAGGCACATAGAGTAACTCTCTTTTCAACACCCAGGATTTAAGACCAGGTATGATGCTGATCAGAGCGATGGTTTCCCAGGCTGACTGATGTTTGGCGAAGATGATGCAGTTTTGTTTTGGCAGATTCTCGATACCGGTCACTCGGTAGGTTAGGCCGCACAAGTGTTTCAAAGCCCACAGATTGAGGCGACTCCATGTGTGATCGAAATAGTGAACCTGTTGTTTGGTTAGTGCCCAGGCAACGAGGCTTCCAACTGTGGCAATGATGATCGTGGTGATCACCAGAAAGGTGAAATAGAGAATTGATCTAAGCAGGATCATTAGGGTTGTTCCATCTCATTGATGAGTAGTAAAGCAAAGCTGTTTAGGTCTCTGAAGATTGGTGTTTCTGTCAGTTTTCCTGAAAGTTGTTTAATGGTTTTCTGGCCATTGCCTGTCAGTACAAGAATGGGCTGTGCGCCAACTTTTTGCGCCGCTTGAAGATCCCTTAAAGAGTCACCAACAATGGGAACATCACTAAGTGGTGATTGACTTCGCTGGGCGATCATCTCATAGAGTCCTGTCGCGGGCTTTCGGCAGCTACACCCCTCATCAGGTCCATGAGGACAGAAGAAGATACCCTCGATGTGCCCACCGACCTGCTGAACCGCATTGACCATTTTTTGATGGATTTGGTTGAGAGTCTCGATATCGAAGAGACCTCGGGCGAGTCCGGATTGGTTGGTTGCAACGAAGACTCGGTAGCCGGCACGGCTCAGTCTGGCAATGGCTTCAAGGCTGCCTTCAATGGGCTGCCACTCGTCAGGATGTTTGATGTAAGTATCAGAATCCTGATTGATCACCCCATCACGGTCGAGAATTATCAGTTTCATTGAGTAAGTGTTTACTTTCAGTCTACATCCCTGAATTCAGATACCCTTACTCTTCCATTGACCATTCGGGACGCTCTCTTATCGAGTTTTTCCATCTTCTCCCAAAAAGCCTTGTTAAGGTCAAAATCCTGAGCAATAGCGGTGCCCATCACCAGTATCAATAGATCGGCAACCTCTTCAGCCAGATCTTGTTTCGACTTTCCTTTGGTGACACAGGCCGAGATTTCACCCAGCTCCTCAGCCATTAGCGCCACTCGATAGTTCATCTCTTCACCACCGGTCTCGCGAAAGCGATGCTTGTCATGAAACGCCTGTACAGCTGCCAGCATCTGTTGATAGGAGTCCTCGTTCATGACTGGTTTTCTTGAATCTGTAGACGGGTGATATCGGCTACAGTGAGAAACAGTCTTTCCAGTTGCGAGAGCAGTGACAGTCGGTTGGTTCTGAGTTTCTCATCGTCAGTCATCACCATCACCTGATCAAAGAAACTGTCTACGGGTTCTCTGAGACCAGCCAGAATCTTCAGACCCTGAGCATACTCACCCTGCTCAAATAGGGGCTCAGCAAGAGGCGCCAGTTTATCTATCTCCTGAGCCAACTGATGCTCAGCCTGATCCTCATAAAGGGAAGGATCCGCTCTCTCCTGAAGTGGGTCACTACTCTTCTTCAAAATGTTGCGAATACGCTTGTTGGCTGCGGATAAACTTTCTGCTTCCGGTAACTTGCTGAAGGCTTCGATAGCCCACACTCGTTGATCGAAATCGGCCAGAGTCTTGGGCGATACGTCAGCCACTGATTGAAACAGGTCAACACTGATACCCAAGTCACTGTAGATGCCTTTCAGTCGCTCCAGCATAAAGTGATAGACAGATGCTGAGACCTTTTCTTCGGTCAGCCTGTCTGCGACTTTTTCTACGGCTGCATCGAGTAACGCAGGAATATCTAAAGTAAGTGAGTGCTCACGTATAATACGCAATGCGCCGAGTGCAGCACGGCGCAGGGCAAATGGATCCTTATCGCCGGTAGGCTTCTGTCCGATACCAAAAATGCCCACCAGGGTATCGAGTTTTTCTGCTAAGGAGAGGGCGATTCCTGTTTTTGTCTGGGGCAGTTGATCACCGGAAAATCTCGGCATGTAGAATTCATCCAGCGCCGTTGCCAACTCAGCGGATTCCCCATCCCGCTGGGCCTGATAGCGGCCCATGATGCCCTGCATCTCAGGGAACTCATAGACCATGTTGGTCATTAGATCGCAGCGACTCAGCAAGCCGGCGCGGTATGCCAGTTCACTGTCACCACCAATATCGGTCGCGATCTGTTTTGCCAGTTCGGCCACCCGCTGTGATTTGTCGTACATGCTGCCAAGCTGGTTCTGGAAGACCACATGTTTAAGAGACTCTTGATAATCTGCGAGAGGCTTTTTCGCGTCCTGCTCCCAGAAGAACATGGCGTCGGCCAGGCGTGGTCTGATCACCCTTTCGTTACCTTCGCGGATCAGCTCCGGTTGTGGGCTATCGATATTGGCGATGGTGATGAAGTGGTTCATCAGTTTACCGTCGCTGGTAAACAGTGGGAAGTATTTTTGGTTGCCTTTCATCGTGGCGACCAGCGCTTCCTGGGGTACGGCCAAAAATCGCTCTTCAAAGTTGGCGCTGATCGGTAATGGCCATTCATTCAAGGCGGTGACCTCATCGAGAAGATCGGCATCCAGATCGGCTACTCCGCCCAGGGTTGAGGCACTCTGTTGAACGGAGTCGGAGATGATCTGTCTACGTTGTTCAAAATCCGCGATGACATAACCCAGATCCTTGAGCACCGAGGCGTAGTCCTGTGGATTATAGATGGTAATCGCATTGGGGTGATGGAAGCGGTGTCCATAGGTTAAGCGATCAGCTTGCGCATCCAGCAGTGTGCAGGGCACAACCTGATCACCAAGTAGAAACACCAGCCAGTGAACCGGGCGCACAAACTGGGCATCGGAATCACCCCAGCGCATACGCTTTGGAATGGGTAACTTATTGAGTGCCTGGCTGGCGATTTCTGGTAGAAGTTGTTCAGCAGGCTTGCCCTTTGTTTCGATTCGATAGCACAACCACTCGCCTTTGTCGGTCTTCTGTCTCTGCAATTGATCGACCGTGGTCTGACAGGATCGGGCGAATCCCTCGGCCGCTTTGGTCGGATTGCCCTGTTTATCGAAGGCGGCCTGCACGGCTGGTCCGCGGCGTTCTATTTCACTGTCAGGTTGTCGAGTATTACAATTCTTGATCAGTAGGGCTAAACGGCGTGGGGTAGCAAAAGTCTCTACCTCCCCATGTCTCAGGTTGGTCTGCTTGAGACCGGCGAGAAAGGATTCGGTTAAAGCTTCGCTGAGGCGCTTCAGGGCTTTTGGTGGCAGCTCTTCAGTACCCAGCTCAAATAACAGATCGGCTTGATCAGCCATTTGCTGCCTCCTTTTTTGATTCAAGCATTGGGAAACCGAGACGCTCTCTGGCATCGTAGTAGGCTTGAGCCACATCACGCGCCAGGCCTCTTACCCGAAGGATATAGCGTTGTCGTTCAGTGACCGATATGGCGTGGCGGGCATCGAGTAGATTGAAGGTATGCGAAGCCTGAAGTACCTGCTCATAAGCCGGTAGGGGCAGACCCAGTTCAATCAATTTACGCGACACCTTTTCACACTGATCAAACTGGCCAAATAGATAGTCCACATCGGCATGTTCAAAGTTGTAGGCCGATTGTTCTACCTCATTCTGATGGAATACGTCACCATAGGTGACGGTACCTTGTGGTCCTTCAGTCCAGACCAGATCATAGATGCTCTCCACACCCTGCAGATACATGGCGATGCGTTCCAGACCATAGGTGATCTCACCGGTCACCGGTCGGCAGTCGAGGCCGCCCACTTGTTGGAAGTAGGTGAATTGGGTTACCTCCATGCCATTGAGCCAGACCTCCCAACCTAGGCCCCATGCACCCAAGGTGGGAGATTCCCAGTTGTCCTCGACAAAACGGATATCATGCAGATTCAGATCCAGACCCAACATCTGCAGCGAACCCAGATAGAGCTCTTGAATGTTCTTTGGGGATGGTTTCATCACTACCTGATATTGATAGTAGTGTTGTAAACGATTTGGGTTGTCTCCGTAACGGCCATCGGTAGGTCTGCGGGAGGGTTGTACATAAGCCGCGTTCCAGGGTTCAGGTCCGATGGAACGGAGAAAGGTTGCTGTATGGAAGGTACCAGCACCCATCTCCATATCATAGGGTTGTAGCACAATGCACCCTTGATCTGCCCAATAGTGCTGTAATGCGAAAATCAGTTGCTGAAATGTCTGGATATTTCGCTGTTTCGGTAGTGCCGCTTGATTCACAACGAGGCTCCGTTGATGTGGATAAAAACCGCGTAAGTATATCGATGCTGCCTGCTGATGGCTAACTTGAACGTGAGTAGCGTGTAGTTGTGTGGAGAATAGGCGCAAATTGGTGATGCCGGG
>JARRQD010000112.1:0-30609 GCA_037382205.1 Candidatus Thiodiazotropha sp. | reverse complement strand
AAAACTCGCTCGATAATCAGGTTATTACAGTAAAGACGTTAAGGAAGGGAGTGACCTGGTACGCTCTGATTTGGGGCTCCTTCGCCAGTCGGGATCTGGCGCTGGCGGCACAAACAAAATTGCCAGTAGCTGTGCAAAAAACCGGAGTCTGGGCTCGCAGCTTCGCATCCCTGCAGAGTTCACCTTGAGTAACGTTTCAAAACTGCCCTAAAATATGGGCCTCCTAAAGCGCTACTGAATTCATCGAATAATATGTTAAATGCCTGATTATACAGTATGTTTCTTGGTTTCTGGGTTGACCCATAGCAAAACCATTGTTGAACCTAAAAAAATCAGTTGACCGCTCCATTCTACGAGCAGATTGCTGATTTTAAAGAAAATAGCTTCGATGGTTATGTCACCTGCTGGGTGAATCACGCTACAACGTGAATGGCACGCTTGTGGCGGCACATGGCGGCGTTGCACCCCCACAAACGCACCCTTCACGCTGTCCAACTGATCTTTTTAGGTTGAAAAATGGTCTTGTGTTCTTGTGACTGTATAATCGAATGACCAATGCGCGACGTTTAGAATTGAAAATCTGATAGGCAAATTAAAAAAGCCTTAAACTCTGGCCTGAGACGCAATTCTCAAGTATCCTATCAGGTTCTGCGACATCGGGCGGCTTGATTCGCCGCCGTGAATTCCTTATTTCAGGTTATTTGTATAACCTTCGGCGCTATCTATCAGCCTGCCGAGGGCGGGTAAAATGAGGTTTGTGAAATGAGCCATGGTGCTTTACCACCAAAACAGGGACTCTATGATCCCGCCAATGAACATGACGCCTGTGGTGTTGGCTTTGTTGCCAATATCAAAGGTATTAAAAGTCATCAGACCGTCCTACAGGGGCTGGAGATACTGGAGCGGCTTACCCACCGTGGCGCCGTCGGCGCGGATCCCAAGGCAGGGGATGGTGCTGGTATACTGCTGCAGATTCCTGATGCTTTTTTCCAGGCTGAGACTGGGTTTGATCTGCCAGAGTGTGGTGACTATGCCATCGGTATGGTGTTTCTACCGCAAAACAGTGGCAGCCGGGCGGTCGCTGAAGAGACCATCGAAGCGATGATCGCCGCCGAAGGGCAGAAACTGCTTGGCTGGCGTGAAGTGCCGGTAGATAACAAGGACCTGGGCTACAGTGTGATCCCTACTGAGCCTGTGGTGAAGCAGGTCTTCGTTGGTCGAGGGGACAACTGCGCTGACCAGGATGCCTTCGAACGTAAGCTGTTTGTGATTCGCAAACAGATCGAAAACAAGATCGAACAATCGGAGATGGAGGGTAGCAGTGATTTCTACTTTACCTCTTTCTCCTCCCGTACCATCGTCTATAAAGGCATGCTGCTGGCAGATCAGGTGGGTGACTACTTTACCGATCTGACCGATGAGCGGATGGTCTCTGCATTGGCCTTAGTGCATCAGCGCTTCTCCACCAATACCTTCCCGACCTGGGACCTTGCCCATCCGTTCCGCATGATCGCCCACAACGGCGAGATCAATACTCTGCGGGGTAACGTCAACTGGATGCGGGCACGGAAAAACTCCATGGCTTCGGCTGTATTGGGTGACGATCTGAACAAGATCTGGCCGCTGATCCCGGAAGGGCAGTCAGACTCTGCCTGCTTTGATAATGCCCTGGAACTGCTGGTGGCCGGCGGTTACAGTCTGTCGCACGCGATGATGATGCTGATCCCGGAAGCCTGGGGTGGCAACAAATTGATGGATGAGCAGCGTCGCGCTTTCTATGAGTATCATGCAGCGATGATGGAGCCCTGGGATGGCCCGGCGGCGGTCGCTTTCACCGATGGCCGCCAGATCGGCGCCACTCTCGACCGTAACGGCTTGCGTCCCGCTCGCTACCTGATCACCGAAGACGATATGGTGGTGATGGCCTCCGAAATGGGGGTGTTGGATATTCCACAAGAGAAGATCGTTAAAAAGTGGCGTCTGCAGCCCGGTAAGATGTTTCTTATCGACCTGGAGGAGGGGCGAATCATCGACGATGGGGAGATCAAAGCGGAGCTGGCCAAAGCCAAGCCCTATCAGGATTGGCTCGATCAGACCCAGATCCATCTCGACTCCCTGCCGGCGGATGTGGCGCCCATGGCGCCCAACGATGAAGCGCTACTGGATGCCCAGCAGGCATTCGGTTACAGCCAGGAAGATATCAAATTTCTGCTCACTCCGATGGTACTGACCGGACAGGAGGCCACCGGCTCGATGGGGGCAGACAACCCTCCCTCGGTCCTGTCGTTGAGGGCCAAGCATCTCTCCACCTATTTTAAACAGAACTTTGCCCAGGTGACCAACCCACCCATCGATCCGATTCGTGAGGAGTTGGTGATGTCCCTGGTGAGCTTGATCGGCCCACGCCCAAATCTACTGAATCTGGGTGACGCTTGCGATCATATGCGGCTTGAGGTCAGCCAGCCCGTGTTGACCAACGAAGACCTGGAGCGTGTGCGTCATATCGAAGACAACACCAGTGGCGCCTTCCGCACCAAGACACTGGATATTGTCTATCCGGTGACAAAGGGCGCCAAAGGCATGAAGCCGGCGGTGAAAGCGCTGTGTGAACAGGCAGAACAAAAAGTCAGAGAGGGCTACAACATCCTGATCCTCTCCGATCGGAAAGTGGATGCAGACAACATCGCCATCCCCGCTCTACTGGCCACCTCGGCGGTGCATCACCACCTGATTCGCAAAGGTCTGCGTACTGAGTCTGGTCTGGTATTGGAGACTGGTGGCGCCTTGGAAGTCCACCACTTTGCCACGCTTGCCGGCTATGGTGCGGAAGCGGTTAACCCATATCTGGCCTTCGATACCATTCAGTCCCAGCTCTCGACCCTGCCTGAACCGCTCTCCTTTCAGGAGGCTCAGAACCGCTACATCAAGGCGGTAGGTAAAGGACTGAAAAAGGTGATGTCTAAAATGGGCATCTCTACCTATCAGTCCTACTGCGGCGCGCAGATTTTTGACGCAGTCGGTCTCTCCACTCAGTTTGTAAGTGATTACTTCACTGGTACCACCACAACAATTGAGGGGGCTGGTATGAGTGAGGTTGCAGCAGAAGCGGTCAAGTGGCACGACAAAGCTTATGGTGATCAGCAGATCTACAAAAAGCACCTCGATGTTGGCGGTGACTATGCCTACCGTCTGCGTGGTGAAGACCATAACTGGACCCCGCAGACCATCGCCAAACTGCAGCACGCGGTGCGCAGCAACGATTGGGATACCTACCAGTCCTTTGCGGATGCGATCAACAAGCAAAACGAGATTCTGCTGACCCTGCGTGGTCTGTTCGAATTCAAAACGGCGGATCAGCCCCTCTCCCTGGATGAGGTGGAACCGGCCAGTGAGATCGTCAAGCGATTCGCCACCGGTGCCATGTCGTTCGGCTCCATCTCCTATGAAGCCCACTCGACTCTGGCGGTGGCGATGAACCGCATTGGCGGGAAGTCCAACACCGGTGAGGGTGGTGAAGAGCCGGAGCGTTTCAATCCACTACCTGACGGCAGCAGAAACCCAGAGCGCTCTGCCATCAAACAGGTGGCATCCGGTCGTTTCGGCGTTACTACCGAGTACCTGGTCAACGCCGACGACATCCAGATCAAAATGGCTCAACCAGCAGATCGCCCGGGTGCGTCACTCCACCCCAGGGGTTGGACTGATTTCACCGCCGCCCCATCATGACATCTACTCGATTGAGGATCTGGCTCAACTGATCCATGATCTGAAGAATGTCAATCCAAATGCTCGGATCTCTGTCAAACTGGTCTCCGAAGTCGGGGTGGGCACTGTGGCGGCCGGGGTCTCTAAGGCCCATGCGGACCATGTCACCATCTCCGGATATGACGGCGGCACCGGCGCCAGCCCACTGACCTCAATCAAGCATGCCGGTTCCCCCTGGGAGATCGGCCTGGCCGAGACCCACCAGACTCTGGTGATCAACCAACTGCGTGGGCGCATTGCGGTGCAGGCCGATGGTGGAATGCGTACCGGCCGGGATGTGGTGATCGCCGCTCTGTTGGGTGCGGATGAGATTGGCTTTGCCACCGCTCCGTTGATTGCGGAAGGTTGTCTGATGATGCGTAAGTGTCATCTCAACACCTGCCCGGTGGGGATCGCCACCCAGGATCCGGAGCTGCGTAAGCGCTTCACCGGAACCCCGGATCACGTAGTGAACTACTTCTTCTTCGTCGCCGAAGAGGCACGTCGATTGATGGCCCAGCTCGGCTTCAAGAGCTGGAACGAAATGGTTGGTCAGAGCGATCGACTCGACATGCGCAAAGCCATCAACCACTGGAAGGCCAAAGGGCTCGACTACAGTAGACTGCTGCAGAAGCCTGTCGCGAGGGACGATGTGGCTATCTACAATTGTGAAGGCCAGGATCACGGACTGGACAAGGCGATCGATCATGAACTGATCAAACAGGCCCAGCCGGCACTGGAGTCGGGTGAAGCGGTGAAGATTGAGATCGATGTTCACAACTACAACCGGACCTTCGGTACCATGCTCTCCGGGCGGGTGGCTGAAAAGTATGGCCATGCGGGTTTGTCCGACGACACCATCTACATCAAGGCCAAAGGAACCGCAGGTCAATCCTTCGGTGCCTGGGTGGGCAAAGGCATCACCATCGAGCTGGCTGGTGAAGGTAACGACTATGTGGGCAAAGGTCTCTCAGGCGGTCGTCTGGTGATCTATCCGCCAGAAGAGTCGGCAATCGGCAAAGCGGAAGAGAACATCATCGTCGGCAACACCGTACTCTACGGCGCCATCGGTGGTGAGTGTTACTTCCGCGGTGTGGGCGGTGAGCGATTCGGCGTTCGCAACTCCGGCGCAACGGCGGTCATTGAGGGCGTGGGTGACCATGGCTGTGAATACATGACTGGCGGTGTGGTGGTCTGTCTCGGTCCAACCGGGCGCAACTTCGCCGCAGGTATGTCCGGTGGTATCGCCTACGTGCTCGACGAAGCCGGTGACTTTGGTGACCGCTGCAACCTGGCCCAGGTCGAACTGGAACCGATTGAAGAGGAGGACCAGGCGCTGGAAGCCCTCGATCACCAGGGTGGTGATCTGGAGAGCCACGGTATGGTCGACCTCAGTCACGACATGACCCGCTTCGACGCACTGCGTTTGAAGCAGCTGATTGAACGCCATCATCACTACACCAACTCAGATGTAGCGAAGCAGATTCTCGATAACTGGGAGACTATGCTAGCGAAGTTCGTCAAGGTTATGCCGGTCGAGTATCGGCGTGCGCTGAAAGAGATGCAGGCAAAAAAGCGTGGTAGCTCTGCTGCCAGCCATGGGAGTCACTAAACATGGGTAAGCCAACAGGATTTAAAGAGATCGAACGTCAGGACCGGACCTATGCGCCGGTCTCAGACCGGATCACCCACTACCAGGAGTTCGTCATCCCGCTGACCGATGAGAATGTCAGCCAACAGGGTGCGCGTTGTATGGATTGCGGCATACCCTTCTGTCATCAGGGCTGCCCGGTGAACAACATTATTCCCGACTGGAACGACCTGGTCTACAAGGGCGACTGGCAGGCGGCCATCGATGTGCTGCACACCACCAACAATTTTCCTGAGTTCACCGGGCGTATCTGCCCGGCGCCCTGCGAAGCCGCCTGCACCCTGAACCTGGAAGATACCCCGGTCACCATCAAGACCATCGAATACAGCATCATCGAAAAGGCCTGGAGTGAAGGCTGGGTGAAGCCGCAGATCGCCGATCACAAGAGCGGCAAGCGAGTTGCCGTGGTTGGTTCCGGCCCTGCCGGTATGGCCGCTGCGCAACAGCTGGCAAGAGCCGGGCATGCAGTGGTGCTCTATGAAAAACAGAATCGCATAGGCGGCCTGCTGCGTTATGGCATCCCCGATTTTAAACTGGACAAAAAGATTATCGATCGCCGCATGGCGCAGATGCGTACCGAAGGTGTTGAGTTCAAAACCAGCACCCACATCGGCGTGGATCTACCCGGCAGACAGTTGCTGGACGATTTCGATGCGGTGGTACTCACCGGTGGTTCAGAAAAGCCACGTGATCTGCCGATTCCCGGTCGTGAGCTGAATGGGGTCCATTTCGCCATGGATTTCCTGCGCAGTAACAGTCACCGAGTGCAGGGTGATCATGTCGAAGATTTCATCTCCGCCGAAGGCAAGCATGAGGTGGTGATCGGCGGCGGTGATACTGGCTCCGATTGCATCGGCACCTCGAATCGCCATGGCGCAGCCTCAGTTACCCAGCTGGAGATATTACCGCAGCCTCCTGAAAAAGAGGAAAAAGGCACCACCTGGCCCGACTGGCCCAATAAAATGCGCACCTCCAGTTCCCAGGAAGAGGGTTGTAAGCGGATGTGGCAGATTGCCACCAAGAAGTTCATCGATGATGGTCAAGGCAATCTGGCCGGTGTCGAGTGCATCAAAGTCGAGTGGGAGAAAGACTCCGCGGGTAACTGGAAAATGTCCGAAGTGGATGGATCAGAGTTCGAACTGAAAGCGGATCTGGTTACACTCGCCATGGGCTTTGTCCATCCGGTTCATGAAGGCTTGCTCGAAGAGTTGGGCGTAGAACTTGATAACCGTGGCAATGTGAAAGCGGCTACCGATGGCGGTACTGCCTACAAGACCTCCATCGATGGTGTGTTCACGGCTGGCGACATGCGCCGGGGGCAGTCTTTGGTTGTCTGGGCCATCCGAGAGGGGCGTCAGTGCGCCCGTGCTGTCGATGAGTTCCTGATGGGAACGACTGATCTTCCGTTGCGGTAAAGCGTTTCAGGCCCGGGGGTTGTTCCCGGGCCATGTCCCCCTGATTAAGCTCCCCAATCTTTGTTGCTACTGCTGTGAAAGCGGGCGATCTGTTGTAGCAGCTGTCTTGACCCAGATACTTTGCCAATCATTACTTCACCATTCTGAATTAGCACATTGTGGCTACCTGAGAAGGAGAAATATCTTAACTATGGATAGAAGCAAAAGCGAAGGATAAAGGCTGTGGATGGATCTTCCCAGAAAGGCGATTATTCTGGTGGACGAAGGCATAGGTGAACCTAAACAGACGAGTTTGACAGGGTGAGGTGTGCGTTTGTGGTAGGGCAAGGTGTTGTAACTGCCAGCGGCTAACATACTCAAAAGTTAGGTGATGAGCTGGGTTACAAAGCCATTCAGTTCTACTTGTAGCAACAACGAGTGAAAGGGCTGTTAGAGTTCGGTAGAAGCTCGGTTGTGTATTCAGTGATTCTATGTCGCAATTCAGCTGGCGAGTCTTCCCTTATCTCGGAATCAAATTAAAGAGAAACTGCTTTTTCACCATTATCCAGAGAAGAAGTAAAATCGATCCGTGAACCATTGTGCCCAGCCAAAAATTATCGTGTACCGGGATGGGTAAGTTACTTACTAGAAGAAGTAAGTAGACATGTACAAAAAATATATAGAGTGAAGCTTGACCTAGGGGTATGAGTAGCCAGCCTAGGGTGTTATTGAATGCTCTCCAGTAGCGGCTTAGCAGTATATACATAGTGATAAACAGGGCTATGTTATTCAATAAGCGACCAGGGCCGATAATGGTTTTGTCAAACCAAAACCTATGTATCTGTGTATAGGTTTCCAATGGAATGAAGGAAAAGCTTTGCCAAGGCCAGAATAACTTATTGGGTGCACTAAATGATAGAACTATGAAAGCTACACAGAGTATTGCTGCTAGGTGGCCGCCAACTGAGCAATGGAAACCCAAATTCGAATCGAGCTGAAGTTACTCGAAAATTGAAAAAAAGGTTAACGACATATAGGGTCCACGATAACAGTAACAGCCAGCGTAGATGTCCTTTAATAATGGCGATAATTGCAATTGGTGCAAGACCTAGCAGAATGACATAGAGGCCAATAATTTGAAATTGATGAGGTCCAATTTTTAAGGCTATTGCCTGCCATAACCAAACCCACAAAGATTGGGAATCGCTGGGGTAGAGATAATAAGCCTGGCTCCGTAGCGCGGGAACCCACCAGTGAGTAACATCAAATGTATTAACGAGTGGTAATAGGCCGAGAAGGGGAATCGTAAGAATGACAAAAAGATTGACCTTGTATAATTTGAAAGCACGTAGCCAAAGCTTTTTGATTGATTGAGAAAGGCCAAAGTTTTGAGTGTAGTTGCGATTTACCAGGCCCAGTACCAGACCTGATAACAAGACAAAACCTTCAGCGCTGCTCACAATGCCCAAGCGTCCCCAGGCAAATAGTGAAAATAGTGAGGCAAATTCAAAATGCACAACTACCACATAAAGCATGATCAGGCCGCGCATAAAATCGAGACGTAGATCCCTTTTATCAGAAGATTGATAGGCTAAAAAGTCTTTCTTATCCATGAAGCACATACAGTTGAGGTTTTAAATCATACGCTCATCGTCGGATAGCGTTCGCCTGTTGCATTTATAAAAGATTAAATTCTCGGACCAATATAAGGAATTGGTGGCTTTCCCTCGTTGTGAATCTACCTTGTTACTCTGGCAAGAGTATACCCCTATTCATAGTCAAGTGTTATTTTAAAAATGACACTGAAATTTGAACACTAGCACCCTTCCAGAATCTTCCAGTGACATCGTCCTTTCAATCAGCGAGTCGCGCGATCTCTTCTTTTGTGCGGCGCAAAATACAACTGATATCACAAAGTCGATTACGCCCAGTTTCTAATAAATCAGAAACTAATTAGATTTCAGTCAAGCTAATGGGTTCTTGATATTGATGGTGCTGGATGATTGCTGGATTTGATAAAAATCGACGCCAGTGATTGATGATTTGATTTTTTTCCCAGTCAACTGTACGCCCTTTGTTGATAAGTACAACATCATGATGCTGTATGCACAGCAGTCAATAGCGAAAATGTCAGTAAGAGTTGTTATGCCTTCTATGTTCGTAGCTTTTGTTAGGCAACTGCCCAACGCCACAGAGGAAAGGCCGACGTAAGTAAACGCGAGACACTGAATTAATAGGGTGTTTCATTAAGAAGAACCTGATCCATCCCTAGTTTAGGCATCTTATCACTCATTGACAATAGATGATCAGTGAAGTATGCCGTATTGGTTGGTGATTGGTAAATGAACTGTCTATGTTGTACTAATCTTTGTTCCAATATATGGGTTATCCCTAGCTAGTAAATCGGTTGAATTTGATTTCTACTAATACTCGTAGATATTCATCTGAATGGATTTTTAATTAATATATTCAAATGCAAGGAGCAATTAAAAATGGATGCAACGCAAGGAAGTCAGTTCGGTAACGCTTCACTAACTTCAAACTCTCAATTTTCAAATGATTGTAGTAGAACGGAAATGCATTGTGATGGCACTTCAATCACATATGATAATGGCTGTACAACATTTAATGGCACAAATGGATCAGATAATATTGACGTATGTACGAACTGGGACGGATCAACAGACATCACCTGTAATGGTGAGACTTACCACCTAACCGCGGAGCAGTCTCAGAACTTAACGATCAATGGTGCTGGGGGTGACGATAATATTACATCAAGAGGCTTTCAGCTGTTCGGAGATAACAACCTAACACTGAATGGCGGTAGTGGTGACGACACAATCAATGGTGGTTTTGGTAATGAAACCATCAATGGTGGTTCGGGCGATGACACCCTCAATGGCGGCTGGGGTTGTGACAACATTAACGGCGGTTCCGGAGACGATACCATCGATGGTGGCTGGGGTCGTGACAACATCAACGGAGGATCGGGAGACGACACTATAGATGGTGGGCCTTGCGTTGACAGCATTGATGGCGGATCAGGTGATGATACCGTCAATGGTCATCCTGATGGTGGTTTTGGCCCCGTCATTGATGCTGGTGATGGCAATCCTCCATGTCCTAGTCAAGGAGGAGATGGTAGTATCATTATTAATGGTGATGTTAATATCAATGTGGATAATAGTACCAACACCACCAACAATGAAACTCAGCCGTCAAACCAGGACTCTGGTGGCGGTCTTCCCTCGTTCCTTGATCCACTAGGGTTATTGGGAGGCGGCGGACCCAATCTGGGCGGAGGCAGTGGGTTTCCTCTCAACTTGATTCCGTTTAAGTAAGTGAAATGAGGGCAAGGCCTTTAGGTCTTGCTCTTGTTATAGATCAAGCGCAAGAAGTATATAGTTAATCGCTTAGAAGTCGATTCAAGATCGAATATGGGGGCGGGGTAGGCCATCCATTCAGGTCGTGCTGCCCGCAGTCTTACTGTTGTCTCATTGCTGGTAGAGATCCGCACAACACAAGCTCGCCGATTTCGTCAACTAGGATTGTTAGTCAACATGGTCTTGAAAATCATCTTCTTGATCTACGCCAAGGAGGATAAGGCAGCGCATCTGTGCGGCTAGGAATACCTTGTGTTGTGAGAGAGACGAATCCCAACATATGGTAAAGCTATGGACGCATAGCGTCCGATAAAGGTGGCCCGATAACTCAATTATTTCTATGCGCCGAATCAGCTCTGTTCTATGGAAAACTATGCAAGCCGTATTAGATTGTTACTCGCTATACACACTACGTCATAGACAACCTTGAGACCAAGCAATAAAGCAGGATCAGTAACTGTGTTTACGCACTTTATTCCAGTCTGTAGATCAAACTCCATAAAGGCCGATGAGATGGATGGATTACAAGAGAAGTCGTCACTTTTACTTGGCTGTGTAGCATAGAGTAGTTTGCTGTCTGGGATGAACTTTAGGGTCACATTACTTGTTTCACCGTTGTCAGAGGCATATCAGATCGATCTAAGTCGCGTAGAGCGGTAGCGTTATCAGGGCACTAATCAATACGATCGCAGCGCCGTAGATAAGACTGTAACACCCCGCATCTCGCATGTCCTTCCAGCCTTTTGATAGTCAGCTTAACGGGGCGTTTATAGTAATCCGGTTAACCACCAGTTCATCCCAGTGAGTGCTGCCGGTATAAGCGGTATTCTCCATCTTGTATCCTCCGCAATCGGCATCAAAATAGGTCTAGGGTAAGCCTTTGGGCTGCTGTTTGTTGTTATGCCTAATCGTTGTTTGTTGAATGGAGCCGGTTTGTGGGGCGTCGGCTCCTTATTGATTTTCATACAGCCATGTAATTAAAAAGGTAGATAGTTTCATGGCTTTTATCCAGATTAGAGTGTGGCGTTGATTTTTTATACTGCTCGATTATTAAGGTCTTTGATATGTGGTTATTTACAACTTACAATGCCTCTTTTGTAGCTGGATTCTGTCTTCCTGTTAATTCAGTATCTGGTATGAATATTATTCTTGTTTCTTGAGTAAATATCAGATTAATCAATGAGATAAGTATTGTGAGCGGTAGGTTTGTCGGGCCCATTCAGGGTGTTGTATTGATTGATCTGTATTCAGCTTGTTAATTTTAGGTTATATACCATATTAAAATGCGGGTTTATCTGAGGCGATCCAGCCTGCACTCTGATTTAGAGATAGTTATTTTCGACTCCGGGTTAAATCTAACATTTTCGTATGGTTGATAACGGCGATCTTTGCTGAGTTGTATCTCTGCTGAGATTGATTGTTTAAAATTGACCGAGAACCCAGTAGGGTTCTGCTTTGACATTGATCCCCTTTCAGGTGTGTTGCTCGGGATTGTGTAAAATTGGCCGAAAAGCCGCACCAGTATCAAAACTTAACCTGATTGAGCAAATAGGACATTGACCATGCCAAACGATCAAGCCGGCTCCAACAAGAAAGTGGAGCGTATCTGTAATCCTATGGCTCCCTTGCCTCCGCTTGGCATGGATCCTGAAGCGATCGCCTTTGATTTCCGCCGTTATTTTGCCCACACTCTGGGCAGAGATGACCACTGCACTTCGAGTCACTACCCTTATAAAGCGCTTGCTCTGACGATTCGTGATCGATTGATTGAGCGATGGAAACTGACCCGCTCCAACTATGAAGCGTCCGACTGTAAGCGCACATTCTATCTTTCACTTGAATTTTTGATGGGGCGTACCTTGAGTAACGCCATCCTCAATCTGGATATCAGTACTGAAGTCAATCAGGCATTCATGGAGCTTGATATCAACCTGGAGCACATTCGGGAGAGCGAGCCCGATGCCGGGTTAGGAAATGGGGGTTTAGGTCGCCTGGCAGCCTGTTTCCTCGACAGTTGCGCAACTCTACAACTGCCCGTTCGAGGATATGGTTTGCGCTATGAGTATGGCATGTTCCGTCAACACATAGCCAATGGCCAGCAGATCGAAGACCCTGACCATTGGCTAAGGGATGGTAACCCCTGGGAACTGGAACGACCAGAATATACCCAGCTGATCAAGTTTGGCGGCAGAACTGAGCATATCAATGGCCGTGTACGTTGGGTTGATACCAGGGATGTGTTGGCTGTGCCCTATGACCTGCCGGTGCCTGGTTACCGCAATGGGACAGTGAATACCCTGCGCCTATGGAAGGCGGCTGCTACCGATGAGTTCAATTTGGATGAGTTCAATGCAGGTAGTTACACTGAATCCGTGGAAGCGAAGAATGATGCGGAGCACATCACTATGGTGCTCTATCCAAATGATGCCAGTGAAAATGGCAAAGAGCTGAGACTGCGACAGCAGTACTTTTTAGCTTCCGCCAGTATCAAGGATGTCTGCTTGGTCAATCACCTCAAAAACCATGGCCTATACCAACCACACTTTACTACCAGAGGCGCTTGAGCGCTGGTCGGTTAGGTTATTCGACTGTCTACTACCCCGTCTGCTTGAGATTATCTATGAAATTAATGCAAGATTTTTGAGTCAGGTTGCTCTGCACTGGCCTGGTGACACAGATCGATTGCGGCGGATGTCGATCATTGAAGAGGGTGGCGAGCCGATGGTAAGGATGGCCTATCTTGCGATCGTAGGCAGTTTCTCCATAAATGGTGTAGCGGCACTCCATACGGAACTGCTTAAGCAGAACAAGCAGCGCCTATCAGAATTGGTGAAGATCGATTGTGATGTGGATTTCGATCCAGAGGCAATGTTCGATGTTCAGGTGAAGCGGATACATGAATACAAACGCCAGTTACTTAATATCCTGCATGTGATCCACCTCTACTGCCGTATCCGGGCCGGTGAAACAGACAATTGGACACCGCGCTGTGTGCTGATAGGCGGTAAGGCTGCTCCAGGCTACCGGATGGCAAAACTGACCATCAAATTGATCAACAGTGTGGCGCGAGTTATAAATCAGGATGAGAAGGTAGGAGGGCGTTTGAAAGTGGCATTCCTGCCTAACTACCGGGTAACTGCAATGGAAGTGATTGCGCCCGGAACCGATCTGTCAGAGCAGATTTCCACGGCAGGTAAAGAGGCGTCTGGTACCGGTAACATGAAATTCATGATGAATGGGGCAGTAACCATTGGAACCCTGGATGGCGCAAATATCGAAATTCTGGAAGAGGTGGGTGAAGACAATTTCTTCCTCTTCGGACTGACCAGTGATGAAGTCGAGATGAGTCGCAGTCACTATGCGCCGAATGAGATTATTGAAAAGGATGAAGATTTCACACGGGTTATGCGGCTTTTAGAGAGTGGTTACTTCAACCAATTTGAACCAGGGATTTTTGATGAGATCGTAGAGTCGATCCGCAGTCCTTACGATCACTGGATGACCGCTGCGGACTTTCGTAGCTATATTGATGCGCAGGAGTTGGCGTCCCAGACCTATCGGGATCAAGCTTTATGGACCCGCATGAGTATTATAAACAGTGCCAGGTGCGGGCGATTTTCTACTGACAGAACAATCGCAGAATACAACCGGGATATCTGGAAATTGACTGTCGTTCCCGCGCCGGTTCTGAATGGCCTATAGCGGAGAATTGGCTATGGAGATGAGTTGCTGGATCTACCGTAGTCCTAAAAAAGAGGAGATGTACCTCTATGTTGCTGCCGAAGGGGATTTTTCAAAAGTACCTGAAGTACTGTTGAAGAAATTCGGTTCGCCAGAAAAAGTGATGGAACTGGCACTGAATAAGAACCGCAAGCTGGCTCGTGAGGAGGTTAGTGTGGTCATGCAAAATCTGTTGACACAGGGTTTTCATCTACAGATGCCACCAAAAATGCATGTCGACTTATACAGCGGTGATTAGTGTGAGCAGGCGCTGAGAACAGCCGGGTTGTCTCATATCTGTATGGGGTGTAATCGACACACGGATGCCCATGCCTTGGAAGTTATTAAATAAGCATTGTATATATTAGAGATTGTTGTCCTATTTATGTGAATTATTGGTGAATTCATCTAATTCCTAGGAATTAACCTTTGTCTTTAAGGGGGTTTTAGTGTTAATTTATGCCCCGTTAGGAGATGGGGCTCTTTGTTTTGTATTCGGATTTCAGTATCACAATATTTAAGGACGAAAATCATGAAATATTTCGTATATCGTTCAATTGCTCTTTTTGCAATGTTGATGACCATTTCAATTGGGGTTCAGGCAGCGTCCTATGAGGCGGGTATATTTTCCGCTGCAGGTGATAGCTACGCAACACCACAGCCTTATGGAAATTTTCTTGACTCTTACAGTCTAACGGTCTATACACCTACCCTGTATGTTACTTTTGCAGGAACCCATGAAGGCCTGTTTCAGGATGACCTGTTGTTAACGAATCTCAATACCAATGAGCAGTTTCATCTTGGCACTGATTTTTCGGAGACCTTTACTCTGGCTGCAGGTGACTATATTTTCACCCTGTCGGGTTTTGCTCTGAACGCCATAGATCCAAAAACCGCATCAGACTATGATTTAACCATGAGTGCAGTACCACTTCCTGCAGCTGTTTGGCTGTTTGGCTCAGCGCTGCTTGGCTTTGTCTCATACAGCAGAAGACGTACAGTATAAGCAAGCACCAGTTGCTCATTTGCTTTTATGGTATAACCCAGTCCCTTACAACTCGTGTTAACAGATCTAATTAGGCTGACCTTTTTTAGGCCAGCCTTTTTATTTCTAGAGTCGGTTATATTCACAGCCGTTATCCCTCAGCTTCAGCTATATTTCCAAATGAGTCCCTGTTGCGTGGGGGTACTGACATGCTGTTGACTCTTCTGCCCTCCCCCCCTGCTGGCTTAGACTTTCTTGATTACCCCCAAACCTCAGCAAGCTTGAGTTGCCTCGTTCCCAGATTCTGCGTGGGATCGCCAACATTGGTATCGCCTTGTTTCACGTATGGTTCAGTGTCTTCTGACAACCAGTAGCTTAACTGCTGAACCTCAGGCGTAATCAGGTAGACTTTTTCATGGTAAACCGAGTGGCTATATGTAATTTGGCTTTAACTATAGTTGTGTAAGGGGTTTAGTGATAAAAATGCAAAATGTCAGGTTAATTGCGATAGATTTTACAAATAGTGACACTGCTGTCTCATTTATTTTTGCTCGGTAAGCCACGTTGTTCATGAGTTGCTGGGCATTTTGTATTGACCTGGATCCATGGACATGAGAATCGACATAGAGGGTGCCCTTCTCCCCACAGGGAGAAGGGTGCTCAGTGGGACAGCAGTGAAAAAGTGAAATATTCTCCAAATTCAAGTGAGTCTGGTGCAAGTTGTATAATGTGTTTTGTGCGCTTTCGATGGTCGTAGAATTCTGTTTTTGAATTCCTATCTAATAGTAATTTGGTTGCTGGATGAGCGATGAGTGAAGTCGAACAGGAGAAGGACATCAGCAAAAAATTGCACCCAGTGTCAAAAGCCTGGATGCTGGTTGCAGGCTGGTTACTGTTTGCCCTCGGTGCGGTCGGTGTGGCGCTACCTCTGCTGCCAACGACAATTTTCTGGATTGGTGCAGTCTGGTGCTGGTCTCGAAGTGCGCCACATTTGACAAAGCGCATCCTATCTCATCCGCGCTTTGGTCAGCCGGTCTATCTGTTCATCACCCATGGGCAGATTTCACGCATCGGAAAATCGATGGCGGTGCTTGGAATGAGTGTGGGTTTTATCCTGTTTCAGGTTGTTAGCGCTCCGCGCTGGGAGATCTCTCTGGTTTTGGCATTGGTTTTGACTCTCGTCGCGATCTGGCTCTGGCAGCGACCCGAGCCGCTTCCTCAGCAAAGTCAGCAGTAAAGGGCTGATCTGAGTGCCAGTAGAAAAACAGGCGCTGACCAGGCAATTTGTTTACCTTGCCCTTCGTAGCCTGATCATTGCATCAATAGTGGGGTGGTGGGGCCTCAGTTTCATTGACCTGAAGTGGTGAGGGCTCCAGGGCTTTCAACTTTTCTTGCATAGCTTCGATGGCGGATGCCAGTGCTTCTAATTTCTGTTGCTGCAGGGCAACAGTTTCACTCAGGGAGTGGATTGCGTCATCCTGAAAGGCAATGCGGCTTTCGAGTTCAATGATGCGATCATTCATGTTGATTATCTTGGGTAGCGGTCATCAAGATTGGCTGGGCAGAGTACATTGCGCATGATGCCAATCAGTTCAAGCAGTTGGTGATTGCGAATTCGATAATAGATCCGGTTCGCCTCTTTGCGGGAGACGACGAGGTTCTTGTTGCGCAGCTGCTCTAGATGCTGGGAAATATTGCTTTGTGAGGTGCCCGTTCGCTCGACGATCTCCCCGACAGAGAGTTCATTTTCCCCAAGGGAGCAGAGTATTTTCCAGCGTAATGGGTGCGCCATGGCTTTAAGGGCATTCGCTGTCAGTGAAGTGTCTTCCTTTTCGGAAGGGCGAGGATCAAGCGGCTCGTTCATTTATACACTCCTTGAGAGGCGGAACTTGTCATATTTACTTCGCGGACGTAACCGGTCATGTCTTTGGCAATACAGATAATATGCTGGATTTGCTCATTGTTGTCTTTGACCGCTGTGCGGGAAAACAGTATCGGTACTCGTCGACCGTCTTTGGCAATGAATCTGGCCTCGATGCGGCTCAATGCGCCAGTACGGATCAGTGCTTCTAGCCATGTGCCGAAAAATGCGCCAGCCTGTTCTTCCTCCTCTTCTTCGAATACATCACCAATTGAAAGTTGCAATAGATCAGCTTCATCGTAGTCGAGCATCTTGCAGGCAGCCGGGTTGGCAGACTCAATCTCCCCGAGCGGATTGAGTACCAGCAGGGCTTCTCCCATGTGGGTGATGATATTCTCCAGGTATTGGTTGGCTGAGGCGAGTTCTGCGGTTCGCTCTGCGACCCTCTGCTCCAGCAGTTTGTTCAGTTCCCGCTCTTTTTCAATCAGTCGAAAATAGGTGCTGATCTTATTCAATAACTGGTTGTCATCGATCGGTTTGAGGAGATAGTCTACACCACCGACTTCGTAGCCTTTCTGTTGAAACTCTTCTGTTTTAAAGGCTGCGGTGAGAAAGATAATCGGAATGTGTTTGGTTTTTTGCCGAATCTTCAGCATCGAGGCGGTCTGGAAACCATCCATTTCAGGCATCTGTACATCCAGAATGATGAGGTCGATAGCCGGATCTTTGATCGCGAGATCAAGCGCCTGCTGACCGGATGTGGCTTCCAGTATCTGCACATCCATATATCGCTGCACCAGAGTGCGTAGCGTAAACAGGTTGTGTTCGTGGTCGTCCACGATGAGCAATTTGAAACCTGAGTATCTTTTCATGCTGAACAACGAGTTACCGAGTTTATATTTACCATTGACAGGTCATGCTTCGCCGATCAGAGGTGGATTGGACGCGGTTCGCTACTCCCCTAGATAGGTGCTGAATACCAATTTAAGGTGTTTTGTATCCACGGGTTTAGCAAGTATCTCGTTGGCACCGGCATCCAGGCTTTTGCGACGCTCTTGAGCCGTATTTTTGGCGCTGAGAACGATGATACCCAGATCGGTCAGTCCCATCTTCTCACGAATCTGTCTGATCGTATCATAGCCATCCATTTCAGGCATCATGATGTCCATTAATATCAGACTGAAATCCTGTTCTTCATTGAGTGTGTCAATCGCCTCCTGGCCATCACCGGCGGCGACCACCTCGAACCCCCAGGATTCAAGTTGCGGGGTTAAGGCCAATAGACTTTGCAGATCATCATCCACCACCAGGATACGATGGCCTGAAAATGGGCCGCGTGTTGCGCTGGCCTCCGGTTGATTATTGGTGATCGGTTTGGATTTACAGACCAGATGCGTCTCTTGGCTGGCGTCGTAATGCTCAACCTGGGAACTGGGGTAGGCCTGGTGATCGAAGTCGGTAGGTAGACAGAGGGTGAATTTTGATCCAATTCCCTCAGTACTTTTTAGATGAATTTCACCGCCCAGGAGTCGCGCCAATTCACGGCTGATACTCAAGCCCAGTCCACTCCCGCCATACTGTCTGTTGGTAGAGCCATCTGCCTGCTTGAAAGCTTCGAAAATCAGCGTCTGTTTATCATTCGCAATTCCGATACCTGTGTCTTCAACAGAGAGACAGATCGGTTGCCGGCTTGAGTCACGTCTTAGGTGTGCGCTCAGCGTAGCACCGCCAGACTGGGTGAATTTCAAGGCGTTGGAGAGAAAATTTTTGAGGATCTGCCGGACTTTCTCCTGGTCTGAGAGGAAGGTATCGGGCAGCTGATCATCGATTTCAAGTTTCAGGTAGAGCCCATGAGCATCGAATTGGGGTTTCACCAGGCCGATCAGGTCATCCAGTAGTGCCTGTATCGATATCTGTTGGACAGAGAAACTGGCGCGGCCCGCCTCGATCCTGGAAAGGTCGAGGATGTTGTCGATCAGTGTCCGCAGATCCTGGCCAGCCTCATGGATCACCTGTAACTGCTTCTGCTGCTCCTGGCTGAGATTTTGATTGGTTTCGTTGAGTATCTTCGAGAGCAGTAAGATTGAATTAAGAGGCGTGCGAAGTTCGTGACTCACATTGGCGAGAAACTGGGATTTGTAGCGATTCGACTCCTCCAGTTGTTGGGCGTGTTGCCTCTGCTGTTGGGCCTGTAGTGCATGGGTCTCTGCGAGTTCCGTCAGTTGCTGGCCTAATTGTTTGATTTCGCTTGAGCCGCGCCAGTCGAATCGAACTGCGTCATCCTGTCTCAACACACGTTCCATGCCATCTCTGAGTCGTTCACCAAACTGTTCTGAGCGCAGTGCTATCCAGCGCGCCACAAGCAGCAGGATGATCAAGGCGATCAACACGATGGTCATCACTCTCATGACCAGCACATTGCGGAATTTATCGAGTGGCGAGGGGTCAACAGGGCGACCAACCCACAGTGGTCCTGAATCTTCTGTGGTAAAGAGGGGCACCCAGATGACCTGCCGGCCTCGACCCTCCCATAGGGTCAGATTGCCCGCTTCAAATTGGCTTTGTAAACCGCTGAAGTCTTTAAATGCTTGAGCCTTGTGTATACCTCTGAGACGCTGTTCAAGGTAGCTCCCGTCATTGGTGACCCATAGGGTGTTGCGATAGGCTCTGGCCATACCACCTACGTCGATATTGATCACAACGGCGCCCTGTGTGGTTACCCGTTCTTTTTTGTCCGGGCCGAGAATTGGACTGATCATGCGTAGGGTCATGAAGCGGTGCGGATCGAGGTGCGCCAGATCGGTGTTGAGGCTGATCTTGCTGGCCGCCACCCGCCCAAACTCTTGATTGATATTGCTTTTAAAAAAAGCTTCCGAGGGCATGTCCGGCTTTTTGATGGTGGGTTCCCACTGATGGGTGCGATGGTTCAGCTCAAGCCAGTAACGGGGGTTCCCCTGTAGATCGAGAAACAGAATCTGAAAAATGTCCTGATGATCTTGTAGAATCCGATTGATCCATTCGGTGTAACGCGCCCGTGCCAGATCGATTTGGTTTTTATCCCCCTCCTGCTGTTGCCCGAGTATCAGTCCGGGTTCGGGCAGTTTTGCCAGCAGCCGCAGCATTTCATTTCGGCTAGCCAGGTGTTCATCCAGATCGCGAAAATCAGCTCTAAGATTTTGCAGGTAGGCTTTATGGTAGAAGAACTCGAGCCGCTCGAGTACAAATGGCAGGTTGGTAAGCACCATGGCGGTCAATGGTGCAAAGCCGAACAGAAACAGTATGATCAGTATCTTGGTTCGGAGTTTCACTGGCTATCAGGTGCCTTTCTGGCGACGCTTTGTTTAGAGATTTATGTTATTTCCCTTATTAAGTCAATAACTTGAGCAGCGTGCCCTTTGGGTTTTACATCATAGAGAGCATGCCTGACTACACCCTGTTTGTCGATGATGAAAGTTGAGCGCTGTATGGCCATCCGTTTTTCGCCGTTTTTCTCTTTTTCCCGCCACACATCGAAGGCCTTGCAAACCTCGCCCTCAGTATCGGCCAGCAGTTGTACCGTCAGGCCATGTTTATCGCGAAAAGCAGCGTGGCTCACACAGTTATCCCGGCTGATGCCGATGACTTGGGTGCTGAGCTGGTTAAACTCATCCATAAGGTCAGATAACTCTACAGCCTCAATGGTACACCCGGTCGTGTCATCCTTTGGATAGAAGTAGATGACCAGGTTTTGTGTACCAATAAACTGATCTGAGCTGATGATGTGCATGTCAGAATCGGGTAACTCGAAAGATGGTGCTGGATCGCC
This sequence comes from Candidatus Thiodiazotropha sp., assembly GCA_037382205.1. Classification (GTDB taxonomy): domain Bacteria; phylum Pseudomonadota; class Gammaproteobacteria; order Chromatiales; family Chromatiaceae; genus Thiodiazotropha. The sequence goes on along the minus strand of JARRQD010000112.1, from coordinate 10,063 downwards.
TGGATTGAGCATTGATACTCCTAACTATTTGTTTTCATTGTGTTATTTTAGGTCGTTTTTGTGGTGAACTGGCTGAGGCTTCCCCCAGGTCTGGCAGATTTTATGGGTTGATATCTACCTAGGGTGGGAGGGGCTTGCAGGCGCTTGAGTCCACAGCTGTCACTACGCAAGATAGATGACTCTGTTGATTGAGATCTCTTCTGCCAAGGACACTGGAAAATCTGTCTGGTCTTCTGGTAAGTCTTCTTCATTCAGTGGCTGGTTGCCTCTCAAGCAGGACAGCAAAGAAACAACATGTAAGGCCAAATAGCTATGTACGATGATTTTTACAAACTGAAAGGAAAGCCCTTTCAGCTGACCCCGGATCATAAGTTTTTCTTCAGCAGTAAGGGCCACAACCGGGCGATGGCCTATTTGCGCTATGGTTTGGAGCAGGGTGAAGGTTTCATCGTCATCACCGGTGGGATTGGTACAGGTAAGACGACTCTGGTGCGGAATCTGTTTAATGAGTTGAGCAGCATGAATGTCATGGCCGCTCAACTGGTGACCACTCAGGTGGACCCGGAAGATATGCTGAGGATGGTATGCGCCTCCTTCGGTCTGGCCCACGAAGGTCTCAACAAAGCGACCCTGCTGCACAATCTTGAAGCGATAGCTCGTGCCCGACATGCTGAAGGCAAGCAGATGCTATTGGTGGTGGATGAGGCACAGAACCTGCCGGCCAGGTCGGTTGAAGAGTTGCGCATGCTGTCCAATTTCCAGGTCAATAACAGGGCTTTGGTGCAGACCTTTCTGCTCGGCCAGGAGGAGTTTAAGCGTACCCTGCAAAGCCCGGGTATGGAGCAGGTCAGGCAGCGGATTATCGCCTCCTATCACCTTGACCCACTCAGCCAGGAAGAGACTGAAAAATATATTCTGCACCGTCTGCAGCTGGTTGGCTGGCAGCAGGATCCAACCTTCGCCGATGGTGTGTTCAAGATGATCTATGATTTTACCGGCGGTGTGCCCCGGCGGATTAATGCAATGTGTGACCGATTGATGCTCTTCGGTTGTCTGGAAGAGATGCATGAGCTGAACAAGGACGCTGTGCTCTCTGTGATGGAGGAGCTGGAACAAGAGGTCAGTTTCGATCCTCCTGTTGATGAGAAGCAGCTGGGCCCGCAGTTGGCGACTGTATCACCACTGCACCCCAGCAGCGTATCGCCTAACAATAATCAGGCCGCTGCGCCGCAACAGGCGGCTTCCCAGCCTATGGCCGATGCGGAAGAGCTGATCTTTCGAATTCAGGATCTTGAAAAGGAGATCAGCACGCTGAAGAAGACCTTGCGAAATGAGCAGAAGTTACTGCGCAAAGCCATTCTTCTGCAGATGGATCTGGATGAATATGACGATATTGAGTAAGGCCTATTAGCCCAGCTGAAAGAAAGCGATTTCGTCGCCGGGTTGATCACTCGATTTGTGTTGTGCAGAGAGATCAGCAAACGGATCAATCGAGCGCCGGGCCGATAATGGTTTCAACAATTTCGAAACCTCGTACCTCCAGGGCTTCGGCAATCTCATCCCAACCATAGTCGTCATTGCTCTCCTCGGCATGGGCGATGATGCCTGTAGCAAATCGATAGGCCTCATTGCGATCCAGGTCATGGGGGACTTTGACCAGACGAATCTGCTCTGGTTTCGCGCTTGGCAATACCATATAGGTTTCATTCATCAGTAACTTGCCTCATCTATTCTGCGAAGCTGGTATTCAGCTTGATGTCTACTATACCCTAAAATATCGAATCACTCCCAGCCCAGTTTTTAACGATCTGGAATTTGTTATATTACTGAAATCAATTACATTATTTGCTGGGATTTCTAGGAGGTTGCTTCAACCAGCTGTTTATAGTCATTGGAGGCCAGTAGCTCGGTGATTACCATAGGCGGTTTGGGCTTGGCAAACAGATGGCCCTGTCCTTCGTCACAGCCGATTTCACAGAGATAGTGGAGTTGCCGATGGTTTTCCACCCCTTCCGCCAAGATATTCAAGCCTAGGCTCTTCCCCATTGCAATGACGGTGCAGATAATGCTGCGATCCTGTTCATCATGCTCAATATTCTGGATAAATGACTGGTCGATCTTCAGGGTCGTGACGGGCAGCCTCTTCAAACGGTAGAGAGAAGATACACCGGTGCCGAAATCATCAATCGACAGGGTGAAGCCAAGTTTTACCAACTGATCCCAGAAAGGATCATCAAAGGGCTTTTCCAGCAGCCCGCTCTCGGCAATTTCAAGCTCAATCTGGTGTGGGCTGACACCGCTCATTTCAACGGTTCGGCAGATTAGATCGTAGGCATCATTGCTGTTGAACGTATGAGTGTCGATATTGATCGCCATACGGCCCGGCTGCAATCCCTGGTCGAGCCAGATCTGCAACTGCGTGCAGGCTTCGTTGATCACCCAATGAGTGATCTCGCGCATCACACCGGCATCATGGGCAACGTTGAGAAACTTGCCTGCCGAGAGCATTCCACGCTGTGGGTGCTGCCAGTAGAGCAGTGCTTCGAAGCCAGTGGTGTCACCTGTGTAGAGATTGACCTTAGGTTGATAGCGCAGCAGGAATTCGTCATTCATCAGTGCGCTGTGGAGATCGATTTCAAGTTTGAAACGATTCTCCTCTTTTTTCGCCATTGCCTTGGTGAAGTAGTGATAACTGTTTCGTCCCTCACGTTTGGCCATGTACATGGCAGCGTCTGCATTTTTCAAAAGCGTTGTGGTGTCTCGGCCGTCATCCGGGTAGATGGCAATGCCAATACTGGTAGTGATGTGCAGAGTATGGGGATCCAGATTGATCGGCTGGCTCAGCAAGCTGATGATTTTTCGGGCTACTCTGGCTGGCGCGTCATCCTGATGGATATCTTCCAACAAGACGATGAACTCATCCCCGCCGAGTCGCGCCACTTCATCATTGTTACGTACCGCCTGGTTGAGCCTTTCGGCGCTGATCTGCAACACCTTGTCACCGATATCATGACCCAGTGTGTCATTGATTTTTTTGAAGCGATCGAGATCCAGGTAGAGCAGGGCGCATTGGGTTTTGCGCCGCTCGGTATGCGCCAGCGCATGACCGAACATCTCGATGAATGATGCGCGATTGTGCAGTTTGGTGAGTGGGTCGGTATAGGCTAGATTGTGTAATTCGATTTCATGCTGGCGTTTCTCTGTCACATCGCTGAAGGTTGCCACATAGGCGCTGACATTGCCCGCTTCCCCCTGTACGCTGGTAATGCGCAGTAACTCTGGATAGATCTGACCATTTTTACGGCGATTCCAGATCTCACCTTCCCAGTAACCATCGATAATGAGTCGTTCCCACATCGCTTCGTAGAAGAGCTCATCATGCTGGCCAGACTTCAAGAAGCTGGGCCGTTTTCCGAGAACTTCATCTTCCTGGTAACCGGTGATCTCGGTAAACGCTTTGTTGACCGCTTCAATTCTTGCTTCGGCATCAGTAAGCATCACACCCTCTGCCAGTGAACTCAAGGCCACATCACTGCGATACTGCTTGCGTTTGGTTTCATGTTCCTGGGTGATGTCGCGAAACAGTACCACCGATCCCTCAAGGCTGCCGTTGCTCCAAATCGGAGAACAGACAATGCTGGTACGAATATGTTTGCTATCTTGGCATTTGAAATGAAGCTCTTCACTACTGCAGTGGTCGCCACTCAGGTTGTGCTGCAGGATAAAACAGGGATGATCCGCCAGTGATTTGCCTTGGTCGTTACAGTGAAACAGCTGATGGGCATTCTGTCCGAGCAGTTGATGCCTTTTGTATTTCAGAATCGAGCAGGCCTTAGGGTTGACGTAATTGATGATGCCTTTAGTGTCTGTGACATACATGCCTTCTGCCATATGGTCGGAGATGGTTCGTAGGCGTTTGGTGGTATGTAACCAATGGTTGAAGGCGTAGAGCGCTAAGGAGGTGAGAATCATGCCGAGTAAAAACAGGCTCAGATGTTTACTGCGGATGTTACGCAGATCGGATAGCGAGGAGTAGCTGAGGATATAGCCTGTTGCAACTTGTTCGGTGTCCCAGAGTGCCTGCAGGCTGACGATGTAGCACTGTTCGGCTTTGAGGCAGATTTCGCTGGTAAAAGACCGATTCTGGTTCAGTGCCTGGTCGAGTGCCTTGTTTCTCTCCAGCTGAGTCTCGATTTTATTCAGCAAATTGAATTGTTCGCGGTTTTGTCTTGTGACTTCGAGTAATAACCCAGGCTTGATCTTGGTGGCGCGAAAACGCGGATTCAGTTCAGGATTGGTGACCGACTCATACAGCGCTCGTTTCAAAACCAGCATAAAGTGGGTGTCAGCCATGCTGCTTAATTGGGCAAGGGTATTGCGTATCGCTTCGAAAGAGACCCCAAAATCGATGATGCCCACCACTTCATCCTGATGTTTGATCGGAAAGGCAAACCTGTGACTGGGATTGGTGGGATCATATTCGAGCATTCCCCCTTGAGGAAAGCCGCTCAACACCCCTTGCAGCATGGGACGGTGGCTCAGCAGTTGATCGCCATAGGACTCAGGGTTGTCGAATCGCAGCAAGGTTCGCCCATCCGGGAGAATGAACTGCAGACCATGGATACCCTTTTGCTGCAGATGTTCATAGCTCGTAATAAAGCGCTGATAGAGACGATGGCGCAATTCGTCCAGCTGTTCGCCTTGGCTGTTTGCCGCCTTGATCAGTAGAGAGGCTGTTGTGTGCTGGTTGAAAGTTTCCTGATAGAAGATGTCGATGACCCGCCGGTAGCTGTTCAAAACAGTTGTGATTGCGGTCTGTCGTGTTGCCTCAATCCGTTCAAGCTGATGATTGACCTCCCGCTGATAGTCAAACAGCAAGAGGCTTGCCTCTATACCAAGCAAGACGATCAACAGGCTTAAAAATCTGACTGCTTTCAAACCGCAACTCCCGATTGATGTCGATAAGCATCCGTTGAGAAGTGTCGATCGATCCGTTTGATACCACCATCATGGGATAGGTATTGGAAGGCTGGGCTTGTGTGGGGGCGCAAACAGAGCTGATGGTCTGTCTGTTGACCGAAGCACCGGGTTGCTATATTAGTGGCTTGAAGTTCCAACTTGAGAATCCTCTTCTCACTCCTTTTGGATGTCTGTTCGTTAGTCGACCAGCAAGCTTTTCGATAAATTCCTTATTCTATACTAGGTTAAGATCAATTTTCTTGGTAGTACCTGGCGCTGAATGGTTCGCGAATTTCTACTTCATTTAGCGCTTTGCATGAGGCTTGCGGCATCCCCCATCTTTGCTGGCGCGTGTCTGGGGTTGGCACTCTCCACGAGCCGAGTCAGAACTGGTCTCCTGCAACCCCTAAGCCTCCAGGTGCTGATATGCCATCGGTATCAGAGAGGCGGATTTTCAATGAGAGGTTGTTACGTGAATCGGCGTGAGCCAACGCCTCTTCAAGGGTGATTTTGCCCTCCTGGTAGAGTTTGTAGAGAGATTGATCGAAGGTCTGCATGCCGCGCTCGTTGCCCTGCTCCATGACCTCTTTGATGGTATGGATGTCGCCTTTCTGGATCAGTTCGGAAATATAGGTGGTCAATAGCAATATCTCAACTGCAGGCAGCCGTTGACCATTCTTACCCTTAACTAGGCGCTGGGAGACAACGGCTTTCAGATTCAGCGAGAGATCCATATAGAGCTGCTGATGGGCGGTATCGGGGAAAAAGTTGATGATCCGATCTAATGCCTGGTTGGCGTTATTGGCATGTAGGGTGGAGAGACAGAGATGTCCGGTTTCAGCATAAGCAATGGCATGCTGCATGGTGTACATTTCACGTATCTCACCAATCTGGATCACATCCGGCGCTTCACGCATGGCGTTTTTAAGTGCATTCTCATAGGAGAGGGTATCGAGTCCTACTTCACGTTGATCGACGACCGATTTTTTATGGGTATAGAGGTACTCAATCGGGTCTTCGATGGTCAGAATATGCCCGGTTCGATTCTGATTACGGTGCTCAATCATCGCTGCGAGGGTGGTTGATTTACCTGATCCAGTGGCGCCAACCACCAGGATCAGCCCACGTGGCTCCATGATCAGCTCTTTTAAAATGATCGGCAGGTTGAGCTTTTCGACAGGAGGGATGACCCCTTTGATATAGCGAATAACCATCGCCGCATCGCCCCGTTGGCGATAGACATTGACCCGAAATCGTCCAAGTTGGTTGATCGAAATGGCCAGGTTACACTCATAGGTGGCCTCGAACTCCTTGATCTGATCGTCACTCATTATGCCGTAAGCGAGCTTTCTCACCTGGCCGGTTTGCAGCGGGGCTGTGCCAACAGGTCGTGTCTCACCTTCAGCTTTTAGATTGGGTGGGGCACCTGTGCTGAAAAACAGATCTGACCCATTTTTCTGTACCATGAGTTTCAGATAAGGCACGATATCCATACAATTCTCCTCCTGAGCGGTAGGCTTGGACGCTTGTCTTTGGCTGGATTTTGTTTAAGTAGCAGATTCCATATCGGCAGCTCTTCTCAGGAATGTAGCTAAATTTTTGCAATAAAACTAAAACACCTGAATTTTTAGGAGGGTTAATGCCTACCCCGATCACTTTATCGGGTCTTTACTGTTATCCAGTGAAGTCCCTCAGAGGCCTGGAACTTGAACACTCCAGACTGGATCGTTTCGGGCTGGTACACGACCGAAGATGGATGGTAGTGGATCGGGAAGGGAAATTCCTATCCCAACGGCAGCTGCCTCGTATGGCCCTGATCCAGGTTGAGCTTGTGTCTTATGGGCTTCGTCTCAGTGGGCCGGATATGCCTATTTTACAGGTTGGCACGCCGACCCGTGCCGCGCCCACCATTGAGGTTGAAGTTTGGCAGGATCGACTTCAGGGGGCTGTTGTCGGGCAACAGGCGGATCTCTGGCTGAGTCGCTCTCTTGGTGTTGAATGCCGATTGGTCTATATGCTCGATGACGAAAAGCGTCAGGTAGATCCGCGCTATGCTGAAGCGCACCATCTAACGGCGTTCAGTGATGGTTTTCCTCTATTGCTGGCCTCGGAAGCCTCGCTTGAAGCGCTTAACAGTCGACTTGACACGCCCTTCCTCACTATGGCCCGATTTCGCCCGAATCTGGTGGTCTCAGGTTCTGAGGCCTATGCCGAAGACCGCTGGGCGCGGATTCGTGTCGGTAGCATGGCGCTGCAGCTGGTTAAGCCCTGTTCGCGCTGCAGTATCACGACGGTAGATCCTGAAACAGCGGTACGGGGCAGTGAACCACTGGCTACTTTGGCGACTTACCGGCGACGAGGAAAACAGGTCTATTTTGGGCAGAATGTAATCTATGACCACCCTGGAGAGCTCAGGCTGGGATCCGCTGTGGAAATTCTGGAGTATCACGATGAACAATGAAGCCATAGTGGCAGCCAGTCAATGTTGGGTGGAAGGGACGGTGGTTGGCCTCAACCTGTGCCCTTTTGCCGCGCTACCCGTCGAGGCAGGGCGGATTCGGTATCACGTCTGCCCTGTGTCAGACATGGCGGGGATCTATCGGGCCATATTGGCTGAGTTTGAAACCATGCTGACCCTAGAGGAAGCGGAAGCCAGCCTGCTGATTGTCCCGGCTGGTCTTGAGGCGTTTGATGATTACTTGAATATGCTCGACTTGGCGGAGCAAGCGATACCGGAGGCTGGTCTGGAGGGACAGTTCCAGCTCGCCAGTTTTCACCCGGACTACCGTTTTGAAGGCAGTGATGAGAGCGATCCGGCCAACTATACCAATCGCTCGCCCTATCCCATGTTTCACTTCATTCGAGAAGCCTCCCTGGCTGAAGCGTTGAACCACTATCCGAACCCTGAAAAGATCCCGCAACGAAATGTCGAGCTATTGCGGGAGATGGGATTGCAAGCCGTTCAGCAGCGCTTAGCCCGTTGCCGGGAGAAGCGGGGGTAGCTGCTTGGTCAGAGTCTGTTTGTGTACCACATGGTTGCCACTCAGGACGAAACCGCATAACTGACCCTGTGGGTCGTTGAACAGACACTCTGTGCCCTGCTTGTCCTGTTGATTTTGCCAGTCACCCGGTGCTCCCCTCTGGGGTGGTGCAATGACGATGGGGTGCAGTGGGGTCTTGATCACTACCGGCATGGCCGGGTAGACCACTTCAGTTGGTTCACCCGTTAGGGTTTTAGCCAGTGCTCGGGCACAATTCATGATCGGCATCACATAGGGCAGGTTGAAGCCGGCCACTTCAGCACAGTCTCCCAGGGCAAAGATGTGATCGTCACTGGTGCTCAACCGTCGGTCGGTGACAATGCCCCGGGCCGTCTGCAGGCCCGCCTCGGTGGCCAGCGCCATTTCCGGTAGCAGGCCTACCGCGGATAGCACCAGATCACAATCGATTGTGGTGGCGTCGGTCAGGGTCAGACGATAACCTTGATCATGCTGATTCATCACAGCAGCGGTCTGTTGCAGGTGCCAGCGGGCGCCAGCCTCTGTCATGGCCACTTGCAATGCTTTGCCAGTGACCGCTGGCAACAGGGTACTGATTGGATGTGGGTCGGGCCCAATCAGGCTGACCCGGTAGCCCTGACTGAGTAGGTCATTGGCAAACTCGCAACCGATCAGTCCAGGCCCGATAATCGCAATATGGGCCGGGGGAGCTGGTAACTGTTCTCTGAAGTTGTGGTAGTCGTAGAGACTGTTGACGGTGATTCGTTGATGCTCTGCATCACCCCGCATGGCGGGAATAATCGGTTTGGCTCCCAGCGCCAACACCAGGGCGCTGTAGCCATACTCGCCACGCGCTGTGATAAGCCGATTCCGTTGACAATCAATGCCAGTGGCCCGACCATCGGTATCGATGGTCATCTTCAGACGTTCCGCCATGGTCTCGGCCGTGGCGTTGATCATCTGGTGGCTCTGCTTGCCCTGGGCAAGTCCCGTGGAGAGCATCGGTTTCGAATAGAAATCTCCCGCGTCGGCGGTGATCATCTGCAGCTCAACGTTTTCGTCGATCGCCCTGATCTCCCGGGCGAGGCTGTAGCCGGCCAGGCCGGAACCCAGAATCAGAATTCTTTCCATGTTTTGTTTATTTTTAACTCCACAGGGGGTACTGGATTCTCACACTCTATGGTCAGGCTACCATCTCTACCATCTCGAAATCTGCTTTACTCACGCCACACTCTGGACACTCCCAGTCATCTGGGATGTCAGCCCAGCGAGTGCCCGCAACAATACCCTCTTCCGGTAAACCTTCGGCCTCGTCATAAATAAAGCCGCAGACAATACATTGAAACTTCTTCATAGCCTCTCCCGCACTAATTCCTGAGTAGATCAAAGGGTTTTGATAGAAGATAGCCTGATACGGGACTCTACTCCACCCTGCAAAGTTTGGGGAAAGGGTTCGATGATCAGAGTGTGGATCCTGGAACGGCTGTGGGTTCTGCTGTGGTCATAGAAGTGGGGGAAGATTCTCCGGCGGCATTGGCAGTAGAGCGCTATGAATATCCTGAGTTAGAACGATTGAAGTATGACGAATATTGGAAAAAGCAATACGGATATGAGTGATGTATAAAAAACTCATAACCAAGCAATTTCACTCGGATGGCAAAAAGCTCCGCTCGTTCCTCACTATGCTTTTGCATACTTTATCAGGAACTGCCCCAGCATACGCAGGCTGAAGAGCCCCGAGAGAGAATAAGCCACACGGCGCTCAATGGCGTTCAGTCCGCCGCTAGACCTGTTACCTCTCGCCATCGCTCGTCTACATCCTGGTCGTCTTGGTCGTTTATAAGGGACACAGAGTAACAGCTTGGCTCTATCATCCTATGCAGCAGGATAACCCCAGAATCCTCCGGTAAACGACCCAAGGACAGGAGCGAGGAGGCAGGGCTTGGATAACATCTGCGCCGTTTGAGAGGTAACAAGGGTCCCGGCTTGAGAGTCTGAACTGCATCGCCACTACCGGGCTGAATGATAAAGCCTTAGCCGTTCACTCCATGCCCGGAGCCTATAGTTCTAAAAAATCAGTTGACCGCTCAATTCAGTGATTGATT
>JARRQD010000111.1:0-9882 GCA_037382205.1 Candidatus Thiodiazotropha sp. | reverse complement strand
ATGCTCGGCTCAAGAACGCCCATGAGGTCGGGTATGAACTCGATATGGGAATGGGCTTTGAGGTGCCCCTGTTAGGCCGCGTCAAGATACCCGTGAACTACAAAGGCAAGGTTCCAATTCCCGAAATACCCCTGGGTCAGCGCGTCAACTATAATCTCAGTGGGTCCATGCAGGCATCCAGTTCCAATCCTATTCTGAAGTCGTTTCATATCCCGCTGGACAAGCAGGGTAAGGTAGATTTGAACGAGTCGCTATGTTTCAGTCTGTTATATCGTCTTTGTGACCACAAAACTCATGAGGCACCTCGGTAACAGGATGGGTGACTAAAACTTTTCCATGCTCCAGATCCAGTTGTTTGATGACTTTGCCTTTGTAGTTCTCCTCAAAGACGTAGAGCGCGTGGTCGCAGACCTCTGGTTTCACGCTTCGCCAATCCAACTGGGTATGCCAGCCCTTACTGAGAGAGTAACAGCCTCCCAGAGAGGGTGCCGCTTTGATCTGTTGCGATGGATAGCACGCCACTAAATCTGTATTGGCGTGTACCACGATTGACTGTGGCTCAAACTTAAAGGCTGCCTGGCGCCATTGAGAATCGATTAAAGTGAATACCGAACCTTCCGAATCGCTCGTATACAGCTTGTCTCTGAAGGTAAAGATATCTTCCAGTATGTGATCGAACGACCAGTAGACAGGATCTTTGAGGATGGCGTTGATCTTGGCAACCCGTGGATAATTTATCCTGTTTTTGTCGATATAGAACCCGATCAGATACAGCGCTTTATTAAAGTAGATGGCATCATAGGCACTCTGCATATCCAGTTGAAAGGTTCTACCGGCGGAATCGAAAACCGTGCCGCCATAGTTCCAGGATAGGCCTCCGTCCCGGCCCGCATAACCGTCAAACGGAAACAGGACAGAAGTGATCAACAGGACTGATAGCCTTAAGTTCAAGATTCGTCGTCCTGTCTATTGCTGAGGTTTATTTGTCGACAGAGGAATCTTCAGATTGCCCTAATTGCGCGCTTACGATCCCAGGAGCTACTGCGAGGGTGTAACTTTAAGTAAGGATTGTCAATTGAAGTAGTTCAACAAAATGCCTTAACTTAAACCTGAATCTGCAGCTGGTCAAGGACAGGGCTGACAGGGTTCTAGTGTAGTGTCCTATACAAATCATACATTTAGACGAGGCCTATCCTGAGGTGGCTTTCTAAATGCACGCTTTATATAGGACACTATACTAGGTGTAGGCGCCAGTAGGTGGTGTGGAATCTGGAACTGATCCCTACATATTTAGAACAGCATACCACCCGCACATCTGGGTTGCTGAATCTCTCCTATGCCAGTCTCTTGATGGGGTGGAATATCACGGTATTTGTCGAGAATTACCGTAACGGCTTTGGAGAGTCAGATGATCCTAAAAAGATCAGTTGTACAGCGTGAAGGGTGCGCTTGTGGTAGTGCAGGGCAAGGGTCGCTCCTGCACATCCATGTGCCCGCGACACTTGTGCATCCCTGCACGGCGCGCAACGACGCGGAATAGCCTGCTATTCCAAGGCGTTGCAACGCCGCCATGCGCCGCTACAAGTGTGCCATTCACGTTGTAGCGTGATTCACCCAGAAGGTAACCATGACCATCGAAGCTATTTTCATCAAAATCAGGAATCTGATATTAGAATGGAGCGGTCAACTGATTTTTTTAGGATCATAGAAATGAAGCAGCAGACAATAGGACGGGAAGCGATGAGTTTGACGATTGTAGTTTAACTTTGAAATATAATCATGGCGATGTGGTCTCTATCCCAATCTTGACCACAGTTGAAGGGTTGGAGAATATCTGATCTCGCACGGGCCTCTTAACGTGGCAGACTATTTGAGGGGGTGTTTTTTGCTTTGCTGTTGCTTGCAGGTTGTGAAGAATTTTTGATTTGTCTCACCTGCCTCCTAATTAGAGTGCCGGTAACCTCTTTATCACGAAGCCGTTGCTTATGTTCTTGTTGAGCTACCTGTAATTCAATCTCCAGTAGCTTCTTTCGTTCTATGACGGTATTGCGTAGAGCAAGTAATCGAGGGTGATCGGCTTTGATGGATAATCCCAGGTCGATATACTCTAAAGCTTTGTCGAGTTGGTTGTTATCTACCTCGTTTTCTGAGAGAGCAAAATAGCTATCTGCTATTCGTGAAAAACCTTTTTGAACCCGCTCATCCGTCGGAGAGAGCAAATTCGCCAGCATTTTGTAGGATTCGTAGGCATTGTCACCCTTCGGGGTGATGAGCTGCATCTCCTGCAACAGGTGTTCTGCGTCCTCAAACAAAGATTCTATCTCAATCTGTTTCTGAATTCGATGTTTCAGGTTGATTGCATCGGTATTGTTAGGACTCAGTTTGAGCGCTACATCGATGATCCGTAGTGCGGTCTTTGGGCTCGATTCGATCTGTGTTTTGGCCTGCTGATAGAGTCTGTTGAATCCATTTAACTTTGCAAAATTTTCACTCTCGTTCTGTGAGGAGATCTGCTGAGATTGATTGGGTGCAGAGATGCTAGCTTCAGAGACCTCAGTGGTTTGCTGAGCAACAAATCCAGACAGTGGTGGAAGCACCTCGCGCAATGGTGAAAAGTAGAGTGTTCCAACCAAAGCGCTAATAGCGACACCGGTTGTTGGTATGATCCACTTCAAGCTTGAGCCTGTGTGTTTTTCTATTTTAGGTTGATTCTTGGTTGCGGCCAGATTGTTGTTAGGGTTTGTTGTGGCCATCTTCAAGCCGCACTGTTGTAGTGCTGTTTTGAATTGTGCATAGCTTTGGATTCTTTGCTCGACCTCGTCTGCTAACAGTTGTCTGAACAGCGTTTCAAGGTCCTGATGTCCCTCTCTGAGAATCAATCGATCAGGAAAACTGATCATAGCCGCATTGAATGAATTGACGCCGAAAAGCAATTGGTAGATCAACACGCCCAACGCGTAATAATCGGTCGCTGGAGTCAGGTCTTCATAGGCCTCAGGTGCAAAATATTGCCTTTGTGCAGTGGTTAGTGCCTTGAATGTGAAGGGACGTAAAGCCGGAATCACCCGTTGCAGCATCGGCGGTTTCAAAACCAGTTGGCCTGAAGATTTGAGGCAGAAGGTGTTCAGTTCGATACCGCCATGGACCAGTCTGGCTTTGTGCAACTCATCGAGGCTTTCAGCTATCTTTAGCGCTAATTGTAAAACCTGGTATTTTTTGGCATTCAAAGAGCTAGAGAAGATATCTTGCGAGCATGTGAAGCGCTCAGTGATTACGTAACAGGCTCTATTTGATATCTCTGCATGCAGAATAGGTGAAATAATTCCGAAAGGCGTGTTAACCAGTTTGTGGGTGATCTTCTGGAACTGCTGATAAAATGTCTGATTGGCTACCAGTGAGGGGTTAAATAACTGTATATTGACAGTCTTTTGGTTTTTCAGGTCGAGCGCACTGTAATTTTGGTAGTATTGTCCACCATCATATTGTCTGCCGAGCTTGAAGCCTGGTACATCCATTGTAATCTAGACACTCCTTCGATGTGAGTCACTATATTGAAATCTGCACTCAGAACAATCCACAGCGGCCAAACCATCCCAGCAGCGTCAACCAGGCCATGACCTGGTCGCAATGCCTCAAACAGGTATTCAACATCGCTGTGTCGATCTGCCCGCAGTGCGCAGGTAATTCCCAGATGATCGCCATTATCTAGGATCAGGGGATTATCGACAAGCCAAGGGGGCATTATCACCACTGCCTGATTTGTTACCTGCTACGTGGGTCTCACCTACTGCCGACAGGTTTGTATCGTACCGGGTATTCACGCGGGTTGTCAGAACGCGTTACAGCGAGTGGATAGAACAGGTTAGTTGCTGGCAGATTGCCTGAAAAGACCACAAATACAAAGAGTTAATCGAAGAGGGTAGAATCAGCTGGAAATCCGGGGGGCGTTGAGTGGATTGAGATCGGATAGACGGAGATCTCAAGTGTATTATGTCACCAGTTTTCCGCCTTGATAGGCAGAGTTGTTGCGGTTATTCTCAATATATTTTTATAAGGGAGATATAAATGAAAAAGGATGAAAATATACCAGTTTGGGTTTTTCTCGCGTTCTCGAGTATTAACACAAGAAAAGCCGCCTTGTGGCTTGTGTGGAGTTGCTTTGTTTTTACCGTATATTGTATGCCATGGTCGGCGTTGTTGCCGGGCCAGGAATGGGCAAAGGTTGTGTTCATTGTTGAAGATTGGAGTTGGTTTGTAATGATGATTCCACTGACGGCTTGGTATTGGATGAGTCTGAGGTGGGTTGATAGAAATTCGCGATGGGAAAAGTCAGCGTAGGAAGCGTTAATTTAGATTCAACAGCCTGTTAAGTCACGATGCAGCATCAGATAGCGCCTGAAACGAACGCTTTACATATCGATCCCGAAAAATCCTGGCATCGCAGGGGGGGCTTGAAACAGATTGCAGCCCCGATGCTTAAGGAATTCGAAAATAGCCTGGTTTTATATAGCCCTTCGGCGATGAATTGCAGGCCGATATGCTCGTACCGTTTCACCCAGTGAGGCGTCGTTCAAGTCGTCAATCACGTCGCGCACGAAACAACGGTCGATCTTGATATTAACCATGGGAAGACGTTCGAGGTAGGCCTGCAACGTGTAGCCGGTACCGAAGTCGTCGATGGAAAATCGAAGAGTGCGGCCGGGTAGATGAGTATCTTAAGTGTATTCTGCCACCAGATTTACCGGTATTCACAACAGGAATTGCCATAAGTAATCCTTGTTGCAACGAGTTTGACCTGGTGCTATTGGCGATATCGCAATCCAATATGAGCGGTACTGACGGTTTGCGTATCTAGACAAAGTCCACCTCATCATCCTTTATAGTATTTGATACTGCAATAACCAGCCCAGGATTTGACTGGGTTGGTTTCAATGAGAGGTCATATAAAAATGTACATTAATGGGGCCTCAACTATTATCCCATATATGGGCTCTTCCCAATTTGCAAGCCTTTGTGTAGAAACTGATCGGGACGGGATTGCTTCCGTATATCGGCCTGTTGTCGAAGCGTTGTATCACTTCTGGCCTCTGTGCGTAACGTTTTAATCGGCGTCACGGCCTTTTTGGCCAGCGGGTTAAGCAGGTTTTCGATACGCCGGACTAACTTGCAGTGTCACCATTTCTCACAAAGTCTTCGCAATCGCTGGCAGGTCACCTCTGTTAATCTGTAAAGTACTGGCGCCAAGTCACCTCATGCCGCCACTGCTGTGTTGCTTGGGCGCCAGCAGGTTGATGGGGTATATCCCAGCCACACCGAGCGTAACTCGTAGCCAGGCGCGTTTCGGTTGCACCAGACGGTTTGGGCATCAGGTCAGTAATAGAGTGACCAGGCATCGAGTGCTGCTCTGTGTTTGCTCAGAAATCAGCCTTTGAGTCGGTGGTTGGAAAAAACAGAGTAAATTCCTTAGTTTTAATTCGCTGAAAATACTGTTTACAATATGATCGGTCAAAATATCTTAGAAAAACCAACCTCGTGTTCGGGTATTTACTAGGAGATGGTTTTTTTAATGTCACAAAAGCAGCAAAAGAGTCCGCCACTCTGGCGAAGTCAGGAGTTTGCAGTTGCTTTTCTCCCGGTCGCGCTACTGCTCGGGTCTATTGTCGTTGCCTACTTCTACCTAGATTATGTCAATGAGTTGGATGTTATCAGCACCCTGGAACAGAATCATACAAGACTTGGTAAACGCTCGATTGAACGAAGAATTCGTGAACTATCGAAAGATGTGCGGGTTATCTCTGAATCTCAGATTTTAAATAATTATATCAATGATCCTTCTACAACAAATTTATCCAGCCTAAGTCTGGAATTTAAAAGCACCTGTAAATACCGTGCAGTATTCGATCAGGTTCGATATCTCAATACTCAGGGAATGGAGGTATTGCGGGTAAACTTTGAAAATGGTGATTGTAATCTGGTGCCAGAGGATCAATTACAGAATAAGCAGGGGCGATACTACTTTAAAGATACCATCCTGCTTTCGAAAGGGGAGGTCTATTATTCACCGCTGGATCTGAATGTCGAGCGAGGTGTTATTGAGCGACCCTTAAAGCCCATGGTACGTATAGGAATGCCGGTGTTTGATCAGCGTGGGGATAAAGCAGGCATTATCTTAGTTAACTATTTGGCATCGGAACTTTTGCGAGAACTTGAAGGTGTCATGGCCAGTGAATACAGTACGCCGATGCTGCTGAACAGAGATGGTTATTGGTTACTTGCCGCTCAGGATCCATATGAATGGGGATTTATGTTTGATGGCGCTCCTAGCTTTGCCAGTGAATATCCTGATGTTTGGAATAAAATGCAACTCAGTGATGAAGGTCAAGTTAATGACCCTGCGGGACTCTTCTCCTGGTCAACGGTCTACCCCGTGGAGGAGGGAAGTGTTTCGAGCTCTGGCTCGGCAAAACCATACGCCGCGAGTGATTCACGTTTAGTAGCGCATGATTATGTTTGGCGTGTTGGAACCCAGATCACTTCTCAGGCACTTGAGCAGCTCTCCAGTGGGCGTATGCATAAAGCTATTTTACTGTATCTGGTGCTTGTCGTGATCGCCATTGTAGGGAGTCTGTTTCTTGCATTTGAACGAAGACGCGCTGTCCGCTACTTAGATGACTTGAAAGAGAATGCCCGGCAACTGCGCGCCATCACAGCTGAGCTTGGTGAAGGCTTAGTTGTATTGGATTCAGACGGAAAGGTAACCATGGCTAACCCACAGGCTGAAAGATTACTTGGTTGGACGGAAAAAGAGTTACTTGGTAAAGATTTTCATAAATTAGTTCACACTGAGCCAGGTGAGAATGAGAAAAATTGCCCGATTCAACAAGTGAATGAAACCGAAGAATTGGTGCAGGTTGAAGACGATAGGTTTTTTACCAAATCAGGTGGCAGTGTACCGGTTGCCTATAAAGCTTCACGGTTCATGATCGATGGGAAGAGTTTTGGAATTATCATCTCATTTGAGGATATTACCGATCGTAAGGCGGCAAAAGCAAAGCTTACCCATATGGCTTCCCATGACTCCATGACTGGGCTCTATAATCGACGAGAGATCGAAATCTGGCTGGATCGTATGTTCCGTAATATGATCCGTTCTAACCGCCCATGGAGTGTTTGTTTGCTTGATGTCGATCACTTCAAAATAATCAATGACACAAAGGGACATCAAGTAGGTGATAAGGTTCTCATCATGCTCGGTAAAATACTGAAACAGATGACTCGCGGTGCGGATTGTTGCGGTCGTTATGGGGGAGAAGAGTTTCTACTCGTATTGCCTGAGACAGATGTCACAGGCGCCATACGTTTGGGTGAGTTACTGCGCAAGCGGATAGAGCAGTCATTCATCAATGTAGGGGATCATGAGCCGCCAGTGCAAATAACCGTCAGTATCGGTATTGCTGAATTGAATCCCGATATGGGTGATCCGGATCAATTGGTGTCGCTTGCCGATCATGCCCTCTATAGAGCAAAAAATAGTGGGCGGAATCAGGTCTGCGCCGAGCCTTCAAAAGTCGATGGATCTTCTTCTTACTCGTAACCGTATTTTTTAAAGTGATGAGAAAAACAAGAAATAGGCATAATTTGTATGCTACATGCACTTCTGGTCTGTTTATCGATTTGACATCATAAGATAAGAATCAAAGTTGTTCCGAGAGTTAGGGGCTCTGAGTGAGCTGACCGCAAGAGTTGGCTTGATGGCGGAATAGGAATTTTGTATGTAAATTATATGATCAATAGTTTTAATTAATTTACATCTTGTTAACTTAAAAAACTTTAGATGTTAACAGCTCAAGTTTCGGAGTTCATATTAGAGCAAAACTGCAAACGCGGTCATACATCTACCTCCGTCATTCCGGCGTAGGCCGGAATCCAGATACTACTCAAGCTGTCATCATGGAATTTGGTATCGTTATCGCTATGCTAAATACCGATCAACAACAGGCCTATGAGGTAGTCAAGCGATTAGAAAGACAAATGGTGGAAACAAGTTTTTCGACAGGTGTTGTTACGGTTTACCCAGGTGAATCAAATGATGATTTGCTGCTACGAGCTGATCATGCGATGTATGAAGTCAAGCTTAGGGCCGGAGAAATAATTATTATCCAATCTTGCTTGTTTTTTGCACTGGCTTCGTTGTTGCACAAAGGGTCACGTAGAGCGGCTATGCTCCCCTTTGTGCGCCTAGAATCCGGGACAAAATCCAGCGTAATCTTTGGATGATTATATATATCACCGACCCTAACCAGAAGACAGAATTAAAGAGTAGATCGTCCCTTCCTGCTACTCTTAGGACGCAGACGCCGCTCAGTGGTACGGACGAATGAGTCAGTTTCACAGACAGGTAGCGTCCTTTTGCTGGCCAGCAGCTATACCCGCTGGGTCAGGCTGGCCCAGCTGCCGGCACTGATTGGCTGTCCATGGTGGCAACGGTTGGCTCTTTACCAATGAGCGCAGTGGATGGGAATATCCCCGTTTCTGATCATGACTTGGTTGGTATAGACCGTTCTCGGGGATGGCATATACAGTCTCAGATCCCTGTTCAAGTGAAACTTTGTTCAGACAGAGTTGAGGGGGAATCGCTTGAGGTGTCTGCCAGAAAGCGTTTCTCAACACAATTTTCAAGAAAGAAAAGATGTTGACTGATGGTAAATGAGTGAAAGATATCGGGCCCTGACATGAGATAGCTAAAGAGGGCGGTTTTTTTCGTCACGAATCGGGATTCCGCACCTGGATTAAGCCAGACAACATCACGCGTAGCCCGCCGGGAATGGCCGTTCCCTTTCCAAGGGGAGCAACGCCGCAACCGAGGCTTAAGTGGCTTCCCGCAGGGCGAGGTAAGGGATTTAAGCTCAATTCCATGATAGGCCTCGTCTAAATGTATGATTTGTATAGGACACTACACTAGGGTAATTCCTAGTAGATTCAAGTCTTCAATGCGGCTAATCTGGAGAGTAATATATTCAATAAACAGGAAGTATTTTGGTCTAGGGATGACATGACTGCGCTATTTTTCCCAGAATTAATGGCTTCTGTAGGAATTCTCCGGCACCCATGAAAGATTCAGTTAGCAGCAATACTGGCAATAGCATGATGTCGCTAAATTCAATGAACTTGATCTTTGCAGTGATCATGATCCTCATGGCGGCAGACTGCAATTCTGAAGTCAATGTCAAATCTGAAACCGCTCGGCTTATCGGGACGTTACGCAGCCAGGTGACCATGGGGAGCAGTCCACATGAGGTGATAGAAATCCTCCGGCGTCATGGTATTGAACACTCGGGCTACCAGAATAACGCCGCCAGAATCGATGCAATTGTCAGAGATGTGGTTATTTCAAAGCTGGGTAGCGTCTCTATCAAGATCAAGTTTCTTTTTGAAGAAGAGAGATTATCCAGCTATGTATTGGAAAAGACATTTATTCGTGATTGAGATGAACTCGTAAAGAAATTTCATCAACACCTGCGGCCACAGTACATTGATGTGGCAAGACTTTTTCGGACAAATAATTACGCAACATCTCGATACGCTTTGTCATAATCCAATGGTGTTTGATAGCCGATTGTTGAGTGCCGTCTCTGGCGGTTATAAAACACCTCGATATACTCAAAAATATCTTGCTTAGCTTGCTGCCTGGTCTGGTAACGTCTGTGATAGATCAACTCTGTCTTCAGTGTATGGAAGAAGCTCTTGAGCTGTTTCATCAGACGGCCCACGCGAGCGCGGCTGATTGATTCTTCATCATCCAACAAATCTTTGAGAATTCGCCTGGCGCCGTAGCTGCCACGGCTCTTCTCATGACTCTCTTTCACTTTCTCGCCCAAGCGC
>JARRQD010000110.1:0-11507 GCA_037382205.1 Candidatus Thiodiazotropha sp. | reverse complement strand
CGTCGTTGCGCGCCGTGCAGGGATGCACAAGTGTCGCGGGCACATGGATGTGCAGGAGCGACCCTTGCCCTGCACCCCCACAAACGCACCCTTCACGCTGCCCAACTGATCTTTTTAGGATGATAAGCGGGGGATTGTACTTAGGGCCGTCGTATCAGCCGTACCGCCCCTCAATATAATCCGCCGTCTCTTTCTGCGCCGGGGTGACAAACAGATCCTCAGTCGCTTGATGTTCGATCACTTTGCCCATCAACATGAAGATACACTCTTCACTGGCCCGTCTCGCCTGGGCCATGTTGTGGGTGACAATCAGAATGGTGTATTCGCCGCGCAACTCCCAGATCAGTTCTTCGACAGCGGCGGTGCCTTTCGGATCCAGGGCGGAGCAGGGCTCATCCATCAGTAGCACGCTGGGCTTTACCGGCAGTAACCTTGCGATGCAGAGTTTCTGCTGCTCCTCAAGGGAGAGTTCGGTGCCCTTGTCGTTCAAACGGTCTTTGACCTTGTCCCAGAGCAGCACCTGTTTAAGGGCGGATTCGACGATCTCTTGCTGATCACCTTTCGAGCCTTTTTTATCCTTATTGTGGATACGATGGCCGAACAGGATGTTGTCTCGGATTGAGATCGGTAGTGGATTCGGGCGTTGAAACACCATGCCAATCTGTTTTCTTACCTGAACCAGTTCAACTTCTGGGGCGTAGATGTTGTTGTTGAGCACTTCGATGTCGCCTTCGATCCGCACATAGCCCAGCCGTTCGTTGATCCGGTTGACGCTACGCAGGAAGGTCGATTTACCACAACCCGAAGGTCCGATCAGTGAGGTGATCATGCCGTTGCGGATGCTCAGGTCTACATCGAACAGGGCTTGAAAGGCGCCATACCACAGATTGAGCTTACGGGTATGAATGGCATACTCAGGGGATTGGCTGTCGCGTTGGTTTACTCTGGCATTCATGTCGGTTTTCGTATTGGATTATAATTGGCCCTAAGCGGCGGGATCAGCCGAACTTACCTTCTATGTAGTCGCGGGTTCTTTGATCCTTGACTGTACCGGTGAACAGATCCTCTGTGTTACCCACCTCGACGCATTCGCTCTCCAGGAAGAAGGCGGTTCGGTCGGCCAGGCGTCTCGCCTGTTGTACCAGATTGGTGACCAGGATGATGGTCATATCCTTCTTCAGCTCTTTGAGCACATCTTCGATACGCATGGTGGTGACCGGATCCACAGCGATGGAGAATTCATCGAGCATCAGCAGATCCGGCTCCTGTGAGAGGGCTCTGGCGATAGTCAGGCGTTGTTGCTGTCCGCCGGAGAGCAGACTGCCGAGGGAGTTCAGACGGTCTTTCACTTCGCCCCACAGGGCAGCGCGGGTCAGGCATCGCTCGACGATGATATCGAGTTCACTCTTCTTCTTGATGCCTCTGAGTCGGGGTGAGAGGGCGACGTTTTCATAGATCGTCAGGGGCAGCCCAACCGGCAGGGGAAACACCAGTCGAAGGTGTCCATACGGTTGAGTGACTTCAGAAACGAGGTCTTACCCGCATTGGCCGGGCCGATGATGCCGAACACCTCATGCTCCCGAATCTCCAGGCTTACATCCTTTAAGGCCGTGTGCTGACCATACTTGATGGTCAGCTCATTGATCGCCAGTTTGACCGGGGCCTGTCCGTTAGCGGTTGTCTGCTCTGTGTCCGCTTCGAGATTGGTATTCGGGTCTACCATTTCTTTTTACCTCGCAGATACATGCGAAAGGCGATCGAGATGCTGTTCATGATCAATACCATGGCGATCAGTACCAGAGCGACCCCGAAGGGTAGTTCTTCCGGTACTCCGGGTACCTGTGTCGCCACGACGAACAGATGCAGCGACAGGGCCATGGTCTGGTCGAAAACTCCCTGTGGCAGGAAGGGCAGAAAGAACGCCGCGCCGGTAAACATGATCGGCGCGGTCTCACCGGTGGTGCGGGAGACTTCGAGGATTACACCGGTCAGGATGCCGCTGACCGCGTTGGGCAATACAACCCGTCGGATGGTTTGCCATCGAGTGGCTCCCATATTCCAGCAGGCTTCACGAAAGGCTTGTGGCACGGCCCTTAACGATTCGCGGGTGGATACGATCACCACCGGCAGGGTCATGATCGCCAGGGTCAGGCTGGCGGCCAGTATGCTGGTGCCGAAGCCGAAGAAGATTACGAAGGCGCCAACACCGAACAGGGCATGCACAATCGACGGTACGCCGGCCAGGTTGATGATCGCCAGCTGAATCATGCGGGTAAACCAGTTGTCTCCGGCATACTCATTGAGGTAGATGGCTGCGGCGACGCCCAGTGGTACAGAGGCGAGCAGGGCGACGGCGACGATCCAGACGGTACCCAGCAGGGCGGGGAAGATGCCGCCGGCGGTCATCCCGTCGGTGGGGTTGGTAAACAGGAAATCGATTGAGATGACACTGCCGCCCTTTGCGATCAAGGTGAACAGTATGATCGCCACCGGTACGATCAGCAGGATGGTCATCATGAGAAACAGTGTGCGAAACAGGCCCTGTACCCGTTTATTTCTGGCATTCAGATCGGATTCTGCAAACATCTGCCTTACCCCTTACGGATGCCGCGGACAATCAGATCCGCAGTCAAGTTGATCAGAAAAGTAATGATAAAGAGGAAGATGCCGATGGTGAACAGGGCTTGATAGTGGGGCGAACCCACGGCTGTTTCACCCAACTCGGCGGCGATGGTGGCGGTCAAGGCACGCACCGGATCGAACAGACTGTCGGGGATGTTCACCGCATGGCCAGTGGCCATCAATACCGCCATGGTCTCACCAAAGCCCCGGCCGACGCCGAGTAGTACAGCACCCAACAATCCGTTTTTCGCCGCTGGCAGCACGGTTTTGAAGATTACCTGCCAGCGGGTTGCACCGAGGGCTTCTGCGGCTTCCCGATAGCGGTCAGGGACAGCTTTCAGCGCATCTTCCGCAATTGAGGTCATGATCGGCGCGGCCATCAGGCCGAGGATGATGCCCGCATTCAATACGTTTAATCCCACTGGTACATCGAACAGATCGATAATCAAAGGGTTCATGATCGACAAGCCGATGAATCCCCAAACCACCGAAGGAATGGCAGCCAACAGCTCGACCAGGACTTTCAACGTCTCGCGGACTTTGCCTGTGGCGAACTCACCAATGTAGATGGCGGCGCCGAGTGAGAAGGGGATGGCAACGATCATCGCCAGGCCGGTGACGCTGGCAGTACCGGCAATCAGCGCCAGGATCCCGTACTCCGGTGCATCTTCGTCCGAGGGTTCCCAAAAGGGTGAGAGAAAGAACTCTTTGAAGGTGAAGTCTTCAAAAAGAAAGCCAAGCCCCTCCATGGTGATGAAGACGAAGATACCGATGATAAAGATGATCGCGGAGATGCCGGCGAAAAAGACGATAAGTTGAACAAACTTATCGATGTACCAATCGAGGTCCCGACGGTCGAAGTCCTTGGTGCTGGATGACTTCGTTGGACTGGCTTCGGGCATCTCAGGCACCCTCCCCACGTAGCAGTTCCATCAGATCCTTAATCAATACGGCCAGCTCATGGTATAGCTGCTCGAAGTCATGAATGTCCTCGTCATGGGGGATTTCACCAAGTTCCCACTCCAGTGCGGAGCTGTGAAAAGGGAGCTGTGGTAGATAGGACTCACTCTTGCCTTGCAGACTGATGATCACATGTTGATCGGCGATCTCTTTTTCTGCCAACTGGTCTAGGGTATTGATCTCTGCATCGCTGTAGTCGATGCCTTTATTGTCCAGAAAGGAGACAAGATTGCGGTTGATCTCGGCTGCAGCGACTCTCCCTGCACTGCGATATCGGCCCACATCGGGGTGATTGCGGCGGGCAATTGCTTCGGCCAGCTGGGAGTGGCAGCTGTTATCTTCATCAACAAACATGATGTTGAAGACTTTGGGCTGCTTCTGCTCGCCGGTGACCGCAAATATTGTGTCCTCACAGAGGTTCTTTGACTGATCGGCGACTCGCTTGAGTTGGGTGAAGACGACGAAGATGGCTAACACCTCTGCAACCCGTTGCCGATCGTCATTAGCCATCATCTCGGTGTAGACCACGTCCAGGTTGTGTTCCAGCTCATTGGCCATGACCATAGTACTTTTCGCTAATTCCGCATTCAACTCGGTGAACGCCTTGATCGACTGTTTCAGCATCAGCATGGTTTCACTGGCAATTCGGTCCAGCTCTCTGCCCAGGTTGCCACTGGGTGGTTCAGAGAGTTGCGCCGATTCCCGGGCGATAGTGACGGCATAATCGCCGATTCGCTCCAGCTCGATGTTGGCGCGGATCACCGATGAGAGCAGTCGCAGGTGGCCGCCACTGGGGATATGAATCGCAAAAAATCGGTGACAGATCCGGTCGATCTCCCGCATGCAGCGATTGATCGGGTTGTCATTCAGTACGGTGGTGAAGGCGAGTTGCCTGTTGCCGGTCTGTAGGGCATATACAGAGTTTTTGACCGCCTCCTGAACCTGAGCCCCCATTTTGGCGACTCGGTCGTGTAGATTATTGAGGTCTCGTTCTAATCGTTCTTCGAGATGGGACATTGATGAATGCTCCGTAGTAGACCGTATATTATCTTGGGGGAAATTCTGATGGGTTCGTCATGCCGGCGAAGGCCGAAGCCACGCAAAAGGCGCATTGAGCAGCTGAAAGTCGACCCAAATGGTGTGTAAGGTGAATATTCCATCTGCTTGATCTCGCTGGATCCCGGCATTTGCCGGGATCATGAAATGTCATGAATTCAGCGGTTCAGGTACTAGTCACAATTCACCGCTCGGATCGGCGCGTAACCTTTATTTTTCAAGATACATTGGCCGGTATCGCTGGTCACCCAATCCATATATGCTTTGATCTTGCCTTCTGGCTCACCATTGGTGTACATAAATAGGGGGCGGGCGATCGGATAGCTGCGATCACTGGCAGTGGCTACACTCGGATTGACACAGGTTTCGCCACTCTTCTTGGAGATACAGACCATCTTGATGTGGTCAGTTGCGTAGGCGAGACCGCTGTAACCGATGGCGCATGGCGTCTTCTCCACCAGATCGACCACATCCTTGGAGCCGTGCATGTCGAGTGTGCCCTGACGGTACTTGCCTCTTTTGCCGAGTACCGCCTTTTTGAAGTAGGCGTAGGTGCCAGAGTTGTTCTGTCGACTGACTACGACGATCTCATCACTCTTGCAACCGGGAACACTCAGCCCCAGGTCAGACCACTTGGTCGCCTTACCACCTCGGGCAAACACGGCTCTCAATTGGTCGTAGCTTAGCTCAGTGGCTGGGTTGTTGGCGTGAATGAATACCGCCAGGGCGTCATAGCCCACCACATGTTCAACCGGATGTTGTCCTTTCTTCTCAGCCAGCTTGATCTCTTTGGATTTCATTTTGCGGCTGGCATTGGCGATGTCGACCGTGCCATTGATCATTGCGGCGATACCGGTGCCTGATCCGCCGCCGGATACAGCGACCGCCACATTGGCATCGACCTTGACATACTCTTCAGCCCACGCCTGGGCGACATTCACCAGGGTGTCTGAACCTTTGTTCTGAATAACGGTACGATCGGCAGCCTGTACAGTCTGTGCAGAGAGCAATACGAGAGCAGCTGCCATGGGCAGGGCAGTGAATCTTGGAATCTTCATGTTTCCCCTCAGACGGTTTGTTTGTTGAAAATCGAGCTTTTTTATGAAGCTTCTTGGTCTTTAACTGTAACTGTTGTCTGTTAGGACAGGACCCGCTATGAATATCCTATTAGGAGAGGGTGTGACTGTGATAACCAAATATTACAGAAAGATTAAGATAATATGCTAGAAATATTACAGCTATATGACGATTAGGAAAATAGATCCTATTTTGGGAATTTGGAATGTTACCAAGTCTCACTGGCTAATATTGTTCTATCTAATTGAATATTTGGGGTTAAATGAGCGTCATTCAGTGCTTTGGTAGGGCTTGCTCGAATCGGTTTTCCGTCATTCCCGCAGCTTGACGCTAATCCGAAACATCATGAAAAAAGGGTTTTGAGATCAGGGGTCAGAGTTGAGATTACGCATAGCTGTCTTTCTTCTGGTCAATCCTGGATCCCGGCATTCACCGGGATGACCAAGACTAAATCACTCCATCCTGTTTGTAATGAGTGAGGGTTTGCGGCTTAATAATTGATATCTATTGGCGCAAACTTATACACCCAAGGCAACAGGCTCATATCCGGCCTGCAATACGCCAATTTCATGCAAGTAGGTCAACAGCTGATTCACCGCCTCGGCCACAGTGATCTGGTCGGCTTGAATATGGAGCTCAGGTTTTTCAGGAATTTCGTATGGGCTGTCGATACCCGTAAACTGTTTGATTTCACCCCGTTGAGCTTTGGCGTACAACCCTTTGGGATCGCGCTGCTGGCAAACCTCTAACTTGGCATCCACATAAACTTCGATAAACTGACCCTCAGGCAGTATCTCTCTGACCAGTCGACGATCATCCCTGACGGGGGAGATGAAAGCGGCCAGGGTGATCAGTCCTGCATCCGCCATCAGTTTTGAGACTTCCCCGACACGGCGAATGTTCTCCTGTCGGTCGTTGTCACTGAAACCCAGGTCATTGCTCAAGCCATGGCGAACATTATCCCCGTCAAGCAGATAGGTGTGGTAGCCCTGACCGGTCAGTATCTGTTCCAATGCACCGGCGATGGTCGACTTTCCAGAAGCGCTGAGGCCGGTAAACCAGATCACCAGGGGGCGTTGGGATTTCTGATTGGATCGGGTTTGTTGGTCTACGGGATGTGAGTGCCAGGCGATGTTTTTGTTGCTCATTGGGGTTCTCCATAGGTTGATATCAAAATATTTGGGTTTCTGATGACGGTGATTTCGATCGCTCACCTGGACTATTCATGAATGCCACACTCCCGCTTTAAGCCGAAAAACCGGGTCTCTTCTTCCTGCATGCCCATTTGCATCGGCTGGCTGGTGTGTGTATCGCCAACTGAGGCGTAGCCCTGCGCCCAGAGTGGATGGTAGGGCAGGCCATATTTCTGCAGATATCGATGTACGTCCCGGTTATGCCAATCGATAATCGGATGCACTTTGAAGCGACCGTCCTGAATACGCGCCACTGGCAGAGAGGATCTGCTGTTCGATTGCTGGCGACGCAATCCGGCAAACCAGCAACCGGCTTCGAGTACGTTCAAGGCACGTTGCAAGGGCTCAACTTTGTTGATCCGGTTGTAGTGTTCGATACCTGAGAGACCCTGCTCCCAAAGGCGGCCATAGCGGCGCTCCTGCCAGGCCGGAGAATGGATGGGACGATAGACATGCAGGTTTAACTGTAGTCGCTCAGTCAGTTGATCGATAAAGCTGTAGGTTTCGGGAAAGAGATAGCCGGTATCCACCAGAACCACCGGAAGATCCGCTTGGATTTGTGTGGCCATGTGCAGCATCAAGGCTGACTGGATGCCGAAACTTGAAGTCAGCAGATGGTTGTCGGGCAGATAGCTGAGGGCCCATTCCAAGCGTTTTTCGGCTGTTAGCTTGTCCATTTCCAGGTTGAGGTGTTGCAGATATCGCTGATCAACCAGGTTCGGCGCGGTAATCGATTCAAGGTGTGTCATGGTAGTCCTCTGCGGGATTGATCACCGGTTTGACCAGGCCGTAACGGATCGTAAAGTCTCCGAATCCTTCATTGGCCAGCCGTTTCTCGGCATAGAGTTTGAACAAGCTGTCCAGGGTTTTAAGCAGTTCATGTACGTTGAGGTTCTTTCGATAGAGTCGATTCAGCCTCAATCCACGACCGTCTCCACCCAGCTGCAGGTTGTAACGGCCAGGGCCTTTACCGATCACGCCTATCTCAGCCACATAGGGGCGGGCGCAACCATTGGGGCAACCTGTCACGCGCATCACAATAGCCTCTTTGTCGATACCGTAGCCACTGGAGAGCTGCTCAATTTGGTTCATCAATTCTGGAAAATAGCGTTCGCCTTCGGCCATCGCCTGGGGGCAGGTGGGTAGGGCCACACAGGCGATGCTGGCTAGGCGGGTTTGACTCCGCTGATCGCTCAACAGGCCATGTTCACGGGCAAGTTGTTCAATACGCGCTTTTTGCTGCCCCGACACTCTGGCAACGATCAGGTTCTGGTTTGGGGTGATGCGGAAATCCCCCTCATGGATACTGGCGATCTCCCGTAAGCCACTCATCAAGCTGGCCTCGGGGATGTCGGTGATGCGCCCATTCTCAATGTAGAGGGTCAAGTGCCATTGGCCGGTGCTGTCTTGTAGCCAACCGTAGCGGTCTCCCTGGCTGGTAAAGCTGGCCGGTTTCAGCGCTTCGAAGCGGAGGCCAGCACGCTTTTCCACTTCTGTTTTAAAGCGCAGCAGACCCATGCGCTCAATCGTGTATTTGAGTCGGGCATGGCGACGACTGATGCGATCCCCGAAATCCCGCTGCACAGCAACCACGGCTTCCGCCACTGCTAAGGTTTGTTCGGGCGATATGAAGCCTAACTCATCCGCCAGACGTGGAAAGGTTGTGCAGTCGTCATGGGTGGCGCCCATGCCGCCGCCAGCCAGGACATTAAAGCCCAGCAGGCGATGCGCCTCGGCAATGGCGACAAAGCCAAGATCATTGGTGTAGACATCCACATCGTTATGCGGGGGGATCGCAATGGCTGTTTTGAATTTGCGGGGCAGGTAAGTCTCTCCGTAGAGTGGTTCAGATTCACCGCCAGCCACCGTTTCACCATCAAGCCAGATCTCATGATAGGCCCTAGTTTTCGGTAATAGATGCTCACTGATTCGAGTTGCCCACTGCTGGACCTCATAGTGCAATGCAGAGTCGTCTGGATTGGGATTGCACAACACATTGCGATTGACATCCCCGCAACCGCCAATCGAATCGATCATAACCTGATTGATCCGTTTGATCAGGGGTTTCAGGTTGGCTTTGAGAATACCGTGATATTGAAAAGTCTGACGGGTGGTGAGTCGAATAGTGCCGTTCCCCAGATCCCGTCCAACCCCATCGATGGTCAACCACTGCTGAGGTGTACAGACGCCGCCAGGCAGACGCACCCTTAACATGAAGCTGTAGTAGGGCTCCAGGAACTGCTGCTGTCTGGATCGCCGCTGATCCCGATCATCCTGTTCATAAATACCGTGAAATTTACAGATCTGTGCATCATCTGGTGACAGGGCACCGCTTGCTTGATCGGCGATGCTCTCCTTTAAACTGCCTCGTAAGTAACGGCTGTTCGCCTTGATCAGTTCATTGGGATTGAGCTTGATATCCATCAGTAGACGTCTCTCTGGTAGCGTCCCTGGGTACGCAGGGATTCGATGTATTCAGCAGCCGACGCTTCATTATGTCCGCCATGGGTCTGGGCAACGTCGAGCAGTGATTGGTGGACGCCTCGCGCCATCTCGACACCACCGCAGAGATAGAGATGTGCTCCCTCCTGGAGCCAGTGATAGAGTTCGGCGCCTTCTTCGTAGAGTCGGGCCTGGACATAGGCACGCTCTTGGCGGTCTCTTGAAAAGGCCAGGCTGATGCGTTCCAGCAGGCCTGACTTACGATAGTCGAGCCAGTCGGTTTGATAGAGAAAATCCCGATGAAAATGGCGGTTACCGAACACCAGCCAGTTGCGGTGATGGGTACCGAGACTCTCCTGCTGTTGAAGAAACGCCCGGTAGGGGGCGATACCGGTGCCGGCGCCAATCATGATGATCGGTGTGTCGGTTGAATCCGGTAGTCTGAAACTTGGATTCTCAACAATATAAACCCCAATGTGCCCTGTCTCTTCAAGCCGCCGGGTCAGCTCTCCGGATGCGCCCCCCAGGTGGTTGCGACCATGGCTCTGATATTGCACTGTGGCAATGGTCAGGTGTACCTCTTCTTCGATGGCATGCTGACTGCAGGCGATGGAGTAGAGGCGGGATTGTTGACGGTGCAGCAGTTTCACCAGCGCCTGTGCATCCACTTCAGCAGGAAAAGCGGAGACCAGATCGACAAACTGTCGGTCGCTGACAAATTTCCTCAACTGCTGAATGTCGTTGCTTTGGTCGTTCAGGCGGCCATTGTCAGCCAGCGAGGACCAAGCCTTAACCACGCTGGGATGGAGCTGGGTTAACTCAAGTCGTTCTGTGAGTGCCTGATTTAAGCTCAGTTCGTCATCCCCAAGGGTGACTTTTGCATCAGCGGATAGACCGGTAAGCGAGAGAATCTCGTCGACCAACGCTTGATCATTGCGAAAGTAGAGACCTAAAGCATCACCAGGTTGAAAGCGAATCCGTTGCGGATCGATCTGTAGGCTCAGGTGGTGTACCTCGGATAGAGAATCCTCAGTAGTGATACGACGACGTTCAATCAACTCCGCCGGGTATGGATTGTTGCGCTCGTATCGGAGCGGGGCCGAACGTTGCAGTGGAATCACCCGTGCCTGGTCTTCCAGCTGATGTTGTTTCACCTGCTGTTGAATCTGTTGTTGCCAGGTTTCCGCTTGCTGCTGAAAATCCACATCCGCATCGACTCTGTGGAGCAGCCGTTTGGCACCATGCTCATTGAGTAGATGGTCGAGTGTCTTAGCGGCCTGGCAGTACTGATCGTAGCTTGAGTCACCCAAGCCAAAGACGGCGTAGTGGAGCTCTGAAAGTGACAAGGATCGCTTGCTTTGCAGATGTTTAAACAATCCATAGGCACTCTCCGGCGGTTCGCCTTCACCCTGAGTACTGATGACAACAATGAGGAGTTTCTCTTTGCTTATATCCCGGGGTCGATAATTTTCCGCTGAGACCAAGCGGGGAGCATAACCTGATGCCTGGAATTTTTCCGCAAGCTGCTCCGCCACACTTCGTGCGTTGCCGCTCTGGGTGGCATACAGTACCGTCAGTGACGGTGATTCATTGGCCGCTGGTTTGAACTTGGATTGGTACGAGGCCAGTGCTGCTAGGTAACCACTTGCCCAAACCAGTTGCTCACTGTTGAGTTCTTCGATCGCCTGCTGCAGACGGGTGAGCTGTAAATCATCCAGGGGATGTACTGGAAAACGTTCTGTGTTGTTAACTGCGACTTCCATTGGGATGTCTCCAATAGCGAGTTTTCGGGTCTATTGGAAAGCAATATTGGAAGAGAATTGATATCTATTGAAGTAATAAAATATGATAAATAATCAAAAATAGAGATATTTGGTTTGCGGCCAATGAAGTCAGTCCTGTTCAATTAGGGTTTGCTATAAGCGATTGGCTCCCACATTCAGAATGATCCCTATGACATATCAGTGACATAATCATGCAATGGGGTTATGCGGCGTCTGTCGGCCAGGATATGAGAAAAATAGAGGTCTGGTCGTTAAACCTAAAAAAATCAGTTGACCGCTCCATTCTGATAGCAGGTGTTTGATTATAATGAAAATCGCTTCGATGGTTATGGTCACCTACTGGGTGAATCACGCTACAGCGTGAATGGCACGC
>JARRQD010000109.1:0-14031 GCA_037382205.1 Candidatus Thiodiazotropha sp. | reverse complement strand
GTTAGATCAAGTAGTAAGTGATGCTGACTACACCGTTATTACGCGCAGGGATTCAGATGATGCGGTGGTTATGTCCTTAGATCAATTCAATGGTCTTATGGAGACGGTACATTTATTAAGGAGTCCGGCGAACGCGGCCCATCTGTCAAAATCTATTAAGCAATATCGCGAAGGCAAGACGCAACAGCATGAGCTATCAGATGATTGAAAGAGTTTCATGGACTGGAGAGGCTTGGTCGGATTATCTTTATTGGCAAACACAAGATAAAAAAACGCTTAAGCGCATCAATAAAATTATCAAGGATACTCAAAGATCTCCATTTGAAGGTATTGGCAAACCAGAACCTTTAAAAGAGAATTTGGCGGGCTTTTGGTCTAGACGTATTGACGATACCAATAGGTTAGTATACGTGGTTGATGACAATCAACTAACAATCATTTCGTGCCGCTATCACTATGAAAGGTAATTTAACAAGCACCACACTAGCGCGCCTTCGCCGGTTCGCTGAACGTTAAGTGCCGCAGAATTTAAGAAAATGGAGTTCAATGCAAGGTGAGTAAAAAACGTACTTCGTATCAGTCAGCCATGTGCCAACGAAATCGCCTTTCCTTACTTCCTTGGCTCCGATGTGCCACAAATGGTTTCTCGGTTTTATCGATTATCTCTGCCTTTGCGCTTTCTTTCTATCTGGAGAATGGGGATGCCTACTGTCAGCAGGCAAGCCTGGAAAACAGATTACATGATAACACCCGGAATTAACCTATCGAAAAGTTCCGGCAAATAGTGGCGGTTTTGGAGTGGCATTTACAATTTAAGCAACCACTACCCGATCATCAACCAGTTTAACTGAACCGGGTGCTGAGCTTGCCTTCATAAAACTCCAACTTCTTGTCCATGCTGATACCGGCACTATTGAGAATAGCAAGTACTTTCAGAGATACAGCTTTGTGAATTCTCCCAGCCCCATCCGTAGTTTGTATTTTGGCAAATTGGAATGTTAGTGCCATACCAGTTGCAAACACTACCGCTGGTGTTTGTGTCAGTGTTAGCCGATGGGTTAGGATCAGTATTGGCGCTACTACAGTTGCCACTGAGGCAATCGTAAGTATTGCCGAATCCAATGACACCATTGCAGTGCATGTTTTCGGAGTAAGATCCACCACCACATTCGCCATCATAAGTGGCAGTATTGTACTCCATGTCCTCTGCCTGACGGGTTTCGCCGTTTACGACGACATAGTCGAGAATCACATCGCGGCCAGAAGCATCATTATCGAACTCAATATTTATCTCGCCAGAGGCATTACCAGTGTAGGCGTAATCCTGATGGCTGGTGCTCAAGGCCCAGTCGGCTACAACGTTGCCACCAACGATCAGGTTGATGTGTTCATCGCCATTGGTGCCACGTGCATGAACAACGATGTCGCCGCTAGTGTTAGCATCGTCAGTGCTACCATCATCAGTGCTGACGCCCACTGTTATATTAGAGTTACCACTACTCTTGTATCCCTCTGTTGCGAGGATCATGTAATCATGAGTGCCCAGATTCATTCCGTAGCTGGCCCACGCGTCAAAGTGGTTGCCAGTCGTGATGGTTCCCCCCGTTCTCTTCTGCTGACGGACGCTCCAGTACTGATCAAAAGTTGCCATGCCTTCAATGGAAGGCTGGTTAACGCGCTGCGTCCGGTATATATCGTACGTACCGCCGTCGCTACTAACGGTGCCCATATACGTGCCTTCTGGTCTATATGTACCCCAGTTATCAACGACGTAGTACTCAACGAGCGGATTTTTTGTCCAACCATAGAGAGCCAAATAGGCATTTCCGGATGGATTGAAGCTGCCTGAGTAGTCTACAGTTCTGCGCCCACCAGTGCCCCATCCCATGCCGGCAACAAAATTACCTGTGTTGTTCCACGAGGTGCTGTAATTACCACCAGAGCCTTGTGTCATAGAGACTGTTCCAGGAGAATCGGTCCAGAACGAATAGAAGTAGCCGTTAATGGTGCCAGTTTGATTAGAGGTTATTGTTTGAGCATAGGCCGCTGATACAAATAGGCCAGTAGATGCGTATACACATAGTAGTACTGTGATATTTCTGATTTTCATAGCTAAACTCCTTTTTCTTAACAAAACTCCGATATCGTCTGCATCGTTAACACAAGCACTCATTTCTTCTTGTTTATTTGATAGACAAAACCAGTGTCGGTAAGGAGTGCATGGTTATTTTATTTAAAACTTCGGAAGTACAGGAAGAATAACCAGCCCAACCCTGCATCACAAGCGCAAAGCCCTGCTCGCTAATCAGGATGGTTAGCCAGGTCACACTTGAAGTTATACATTCAAAAAATTACTAAAAATTATTAGGAAAAATAATTACCAGTACACTCATTATTTAATCGCTTATTATTTAAAATAATTACTGGTGAATATCTTTACTCATTATTTATTATTTAATCACCCATTATTTAATTATGAGAAAAACAAACGTCAAACTCCCATATGTTTCTATCGAGATAAAATTATGGTAACGATCGATTAAACCTGTTGGTTTATCCTACTACCATCTATAGATTGATTAGTTTGAGTGTGGATTACTCGGTAAAGACGCAAGCAGATACCTGCTAATGTGTTGAAATATCGTAAATACCCACCGTAAGAACATGTCACAAACCAATTATTTATCACCAATCAAATAATCCAAGACAGCGATCAGGCTGCTTTGTCAGCTATTTGTTGAGATATTGACTAAAGCCTTTTAATAAATGGGACAATTCAGTTTTTAAGATTGAAATATAAACGTAGTCGATTATCGGTCAGTACCCATAGGTTCGTGTATTGAATACTAACAGTCAGTCAAGCTACGTTAACAACTGCCGGCATATTGTTAGATTAGATGTTCTGCAGTAGCCTAATTTCTTACAGGCTTTTTTGATGGAGTTGACGGTACCTACCAGCCCCTTCAACTTACTCTCGAAATGTTGAGTGATATAGCACTACTGTTGCTTCTCAATTTTTAGCCGCTGTAGAAAACGTGATGCCTGGCACAGCAGTCGTCTCTCCGGCGGTCATTCGTTCCGAGATGTATCGCGCTGGAGGCTTGCCTACTGCCTTGCAGAACATGGTGACCAAGCCGCTGGCATTTTCGTAAAACAATTCCAACGCCACCGTCTGCACGCTTTCGCAGTTGAGGATACCGCGAACCGAGTAAAGCAGTTGCGCCTTGTGGTGCTGATGACTCGCATGTTCCCAGTCCTTTGATACCAATGTGGTACTCAGAGCGACAGCGGGCCGGGGGACCTTATCATCGTCTCGGGTTGTGATCAGGTCGGTGATTGCATTGCAAGACATGGTAAGTTCTGAACCTTGGATCGTAGATGAGCTATCCTGGCCGAATTGAAAAATATTATGGCTAAATTATGCACAATGACGTCCAGCCATCCCGTAGCTATCTTTAGGGTTAACCCTGCTGGCCGTTTTACTTGCTGTTCTACTTGCTCGGAGCATGGCTTCTTGCGGGTGGAGTGCAACGGAATCCGGGATTCACGATCGATCTCCGCCCCACTTGGACAATCCAGACACTTTGTCAGCTCCTTGATGACATTGTCGACAAATACGATCTCGTCACTTTGCCACCCATTGATGATGTACATTTAACATATTGTTTTTAATGTTAATTTTAACCTTGGCACAGGCATTGCAAAGATACAGTCGTGATTTTTTATAACATAACTGGAGAAAATCCAATGAGCACATCACCCCAAACGATCGCCAAAAACATGAGCTGCCTGCGTCCCCTTAATGCCGATGGTCTGAAAGACCTGGGTGAGAAGGGCAGGGCCAACCCCGATTCGGTGGTCACTCTCAAGGCCAAGACCGTCTGTGAAGGTCAGTTCCGCATGCAGACCTATGTACGCGACCTGGCGCCGATGCTGATCGACGAACCACCTCATCTTCTGGGCGAGAATAATGCGCGACATCATCGCTCACTCCAATGTCTGGTCACCGGTAGCCAACACCCTGCGCAACAACGTGGCGCTTGAAGTGACTCCGGCCTAACCATCAATCCAGGAGAATGACAATGAGTGTACCCGCCTCCATGCTGCCCGATGCACTGTTTTCAGTGGATGAACTGCTGACCGCAACCCAGGAAATCGTCGACCAGGACCTCAAGCCACTGACCGTAAAAATCGACCTGGAGGGACTCTACCCCGAAGAGGTTCTGCGCAAACTCGGTTCCGTCGGCGCCTTCCGTCACCATCTGTCGGCCGCCCGTGCCGATGGCGAAACCGATCTGGGCGCCGCCATCCAGGCGATGTCTGTCGTCTCCCATGAGTGTCTCTCCACCGGCTTTTCCGCCTGGTGCCAGGATACCTGCGGATGGTATCTGCAGAACTCGGAGAACAGCTCGCTGCGTGATCTCTGGCTGCCGAAAATTGCCAGCGGTGAAGTACTGGGCGGCACCGGCATGTCCAACACAATGAAGGCCTTCGCCGGCATCGAGGATCTGCGTCTGAATGGCAAACGTGTGGAAGGCGGGTATATCGTCAACGGTTCCCTGCCCTGGGTTTCAAACCTTGGCGAGGAGCATGTTTTTGGCACCCTTTTCGCCGTTGAGGGCGAGCCAGGCCGTTCGGTAATGGCGCTGGTGGACTGCCAGAGCCAGGGCTTCTCTCTGCGCCTTTCGGCTCACTTTATGGCG
Organism: Candidatus Thiodiazotropha sp.; assembly: GCA_037382205.1. Taxonomy (GTDB): domain Bacteria; phylum Pseudomonadota; class Gammaproteobacteria; order Chromatiales; family Chromatiaceae; genus Thiodiazotropha. Next base: position 9,328 of record JARRQD010000109.1, on the reverse strand, counting down.
CTGGAGGGCACCCGAACCTTCGCCTGCATTTTCGAGAATGTATTTATTCCCGACAGCATGATCATCGATCACGACGGTGCGGCCTTCCTGCGCCGGGCCCGCTCGGGCATCGTGTTGCTTCAGTTCGGCATGGGAGTTGGTAATGTACAGTCGTGTATCGATCTCTGCCGTGAGGTGGAACCCCTGCTGGGGCATGTCAACTGCTACCTGGATGACCGTCCGGATGAACTCCAGGCAGAACTGGATGATGCGGTGGAAGCCGCCCTGGCTTTGGCAGAGGATCCCTTCGAAAGCTCCAATGAGTTTTTCCGTGAGATCCAGCAATTGCGCCTCGCCGCCGGTGAACTGGCCATTCGCGCCTCCCAGTCGGCGATGCTTCACACTGGCGCCAAGGGCTATCTGAAGACCGCCCCCGCCCAGCGCAAGCTGCGGGAGTCTTACTTCATCGCTATCGTCACGCCGGCGATCAAGCACCTGCGGAAAGAGCTTGACGATCTGGCTACCGCTGCCTGATCGCAGTTCGTCATCAATCGGGGGGAGGCTCCTGCCTCTCCCACTCAATTTAAGGACGCAGTACCATGAAAACCATCACTTCCAAGCTCTCTGCGGACCAGACGGTCGAGAAGTTACTCGCCGGCATCGAAGCAGAAAATATGCGCGTCGTCGCCCATATCAACGGCCAGGCTAATGCCGCCAAGATGGGCAAGAGCGTGCCCGCAGACCAGATTCTCGAGGTCTTTCGGCCCGATTTCGCCATCCGCGTTTGGGACGCCTGCAAACCGGCGGGCCACGATATTCCACTACGCATTCATGTCTATGAGCTGGATGGCGCGGTCAAGGTCGCCTGTCGTCTGCCGAGCGAGGCTTTCGCGCCCTACGACTCTAATGAACTCGATGCCATCGGCGGTGAACTGGATCTTATCTTTAACAACATTCTGAATCTGGTTGCGGAGGCGTGATATGAGCGAGTCTGATTATCGCCGCTGGATCTGCGACGCCTGTGGCTACATCTACGACGAAGCCAAAGGGGATCCCGACTCGGGTCTCGCCCCTGGCACCCGCTTCGAGGCGATTCCGGACGACTGGCTCTGTCCCCTCTGTGGATTGACCAAGACAGATCTGCGTCTGCTGCCTGAAGCGCCTGTTGCAACAGCGACTTCACGCCGCGCCCCTCGCGCCACCTCGGGCAAAACCTGCCGGGGCGGAGATGAGTACGTGGTTATCGTAGGCGCCGGCATCGCTGCTTGGTCGGTGGCTGAAAGTATCCGTCGTGATGACAGTGAAACCCCAATCCTGTTGGTCACAGCCTGTGAGGGATTGAGCTATCCCAAGCCGGCTCTCTCCACGGCGCTGGCTCAGGGCAAGAGTGCTGACGACCTGGTGGAACAGGACGCAGCTTCCAAGGCGTCCGAACTCAATTTGACAGTACGCACCCAGACCCGGGTGATCAAGATCGATCCTCAGAAGCATCGTCTGACCACCTCGAAAGGCGGCATCCAGTATGGCAAACTCATCCTGGCTCTGGGCGCGCATCAGCGTCAGCTGCCAATCGCCGGCGACGCCGCCGACAGTGTGCTCCTGGTCAATGATCTGGCGGCCTATAAAAAGTTGCGCAACCGGCTCGAAGCCCAGGTTCAACACGTCACCATTTTGGGTGCCGGATTGATCGGCTGCGAATTTGCCGAGGATCTGACCAGCGCAGGTTATCGGGTTAGTGTTATTGATCCGGCCGACCACCCCCTCGCCTCTCTGCTGCCATCAGACACTGCCATGGACCTCGCCCATCGACTCCAGGAGAAAGGGGTGATGTGGCACTTCAACACCACGCTCGACAGCGTCGAGCAGAGCAGGGAACGTCAGCGCGCCGTGCTCTCGGATGGAGAGGCGATCGAAACCGATCTGATTCTCTCCGCCGCTGGTCTGGTGGCGAATACCCAACTGGCGGAGAAGGCCGGCCTCTCAGTCAGCCGCGGCATCGACACCGACAAACGGATGCGCACCTCACAAGCCGACATTTACGCCATTGGTGACTGTGCTGCGGTGGAGGGGGAGATCTATTGCTATATCGAACCCATCCGGCGCCAGGCGGATACGATCGCTGCCGATCTGCGTGGAGAGGAGCAGCCTTTCAATCGTCTGCCACCCTTGATACGAGTCAAAACACCGAGTTTTCCTCTGACTGTCTGTCCACCTCGCAACCAGGAGTCGGCAATCGCCACGCCCCATCACTCCGGCGAACCGGGTCGGCTTGACTATCTTCACAAGGGGCAGCTCGTTGGCTTCATTCTCAGCGGCGAGCAGGCCGGGAACGGTGCGAGTCTCTACCGGGAACTGATTACCTGAGTATCCTTGTTCACTGAGTCTATCGACATCCTCCACCGACTTTAGGCGGGGAGGGTGTCGATACCGGTAGAACGACTGCTCCATGACAGTCAATCGATCAGAAAATCATTCGGTGTTGATTTGTGTTGGCGGTCGTGGCGACAGAGAAGTATCCGCAATACTTGCAGGCAACACAGGTTGGAACAGGTAGAGCGTCATCCGGGGTTTCGCTCAGCCTCCCAATCCCAACTTCTGGATTCGGTAACGCAGCTGACGTGGTGTCATACCCAATCCGATCGCGGCCCGGGTCTTATTGCCTTGGTGGCGCTGTAGTGCATCGAGAATCCGCTCTTTCTCATCCTCCCGCACCCGTGCGTAGGGTCGCATGCCGTCGGGTATTTCGGGGGTAATGGTTGCGGTACTGGGCAACGGTGGCTGTTCAGGGTAGCGTGGTCGATGCGCTTGTGTGAACTGGCCGCTCTCCGGTGCGTTGATGCCATCCTCATCGCTGAGAATCTGTTTGATCAACTCCCGGGTGATCAGGCTATCGGTACTCATCAGCACCGAGCGTTTGACCAGATTCTCCAACTGACGGATGTTCCCTGGCCAGGGATATCCGTCGAGCATCTCCAGAGCGCCAGGGCCGAAACTGAGATTGCGGTCATACTCCTGGTTGGCCAGGTTGAGGAAGTAGCGCGCCAGGATTGGTACGTCACCCTGACGGGAGCGCAGGGGCGGCAGGCGGATTGGAAAGATGTTGAGTCGGTAGAAAAGGTCTAGGCGGAAACGGTTCTCGTTGACCGCCTCCTGGAGGTTCTTGTGGGTGGCGGCGAGGATGCGTACATCCACCGGGATCTCTTTGTTACCGCCCACCCGCTGAATCGCTTTATGTTCCAAAACCTTGAGCAGTTTGGCCTGCAAATCGAGGTCCAGGTCGCCGATTTCATCGAGGAAGAGGGTGCCACCGGAGGCGAGCTCGATCTTGCCCCGCTTCATGGCTGTGGCGCCGGTGAAGGCCCCTTTCTCATGGCCGAACAGCTCCGACTCGATCAGCGTGGCAGGGATCGCAGCGCAGTTGATACTGACGAAGGGACCCTCGGTCCGGTCGCTTGCCAGGTGCTGCATACGTGCGAAGCGCTCCTTACCAGTGCCCGATTCTCCTAATAACAATACCGTGGTGCTGGTGCCCGCTACCTGCAGCGCCTGCTGTATCGCCTGTTGCAGGGCGGGGCTTTGTCCCATGATGCCGTAGCGGGCTCCTTTGCTCTCCAGTTTGTTCTTCAACAGCTGGTTTTCACTCATCAGATGAGCGGTGCGTTCCGCCACCAGTTCGTTGACCCGCAGCACTTGGCCGATCAGGGTGGCAAGTACCTGCAACAGGGCCAGATCGCGGCGAAAAGGTCGCTCGCGTTGACGCAACCGGTGTACTGCCAGAACCCCGGCTGGGTACTCCTCGATGACGATGGGCACGGCAAGAAACGAGACCGCTTCGTTGGGCAGGGTGGTGCGCTCCACCGCCCGGGCCAGATAGGTGGGCTCTTCATCGATGTTCTGGATCAGCGCCAGCTGACCACTCTGGAAGACTTTGCCGGTGATACCCTCACCGATCATATAGCGTCCTCTTGAGCACTCCTCTTTGGTGAGGCCGTAGGCGTAGCGGATGTCGAGGGTGCCGTCATCGGGACAGGGCAGTAACACCCGGCCCCGGTTCAGGCCCAGCAGTTGGGAAAGCAGTCGTAGAATACCTTTGATGGCAGGTTTCGGGTCGGAAGATTTGGTAATTAACCGGGCGGCCTCCTGCACGACCAGCAGTTCGGATTCGGGGGTGGAAGCGATGTTTAATTGGGTCACTTTTTGCTCCTGACAATGTTGACAATGTGATTGCAAAAGCGATGCCAATACAATGAGTAGATCAAAAAGACGGGATTGGGGTTCCTGGTGGTCTATCTACAAGGTGGCCTGGATGGAGCGCAGCGGAATCCGGGTGCATGCGCTTCGGTTTGCGTTTCGCTTGATCCTGGCTACGGCAGGCTATGGTGGGCTGCCATGATGGTGGATTGCACTAAACTGGTGCAATTGATGTAAAGAAGTGTGGCGCTGAGGGCGGTATTCTACTGACCGGTGCGCCATGTCGGGGCAGAACCCAACCCCTGATTAATTGGTTGTGTTGCTGCTCCCGAGTTGGTGCTGATCACCCCTCCTGATGCCAGCTGAAGCGGTTAATCAGCCGCACACAGATGCCGTCGAGGAAGAAGCCCAATACGCCGATTACCACAACCATGGCGGCAAGGGTGTCGTACTCCAGGGTGTCCCGGGCATCGTTGATGGCGTAGCCGAGGCCGCTGGTTACTCCCAGGTATTCCGCCGGCACCAGTACGATCCAGGCGACGCCCACCGCCAAGCGGATACCGGCGAAGATATCCTGGCCGATCGCCGGCAGGATGATTTTTCTCAACATCTGAGTACCACCGGCTCCCAGGTTCTTTGCCACCTTAAACCAGAGTGGGTCGATACGCCTGACCCCCTGGGCGGTGGAGAAGATGACCGGCCAGATGGCCGCCACGGTGATAAGAAAGACAATCGCTCCGTCCCAGGTGGCGAAGGCCAATACCGCGATGGGCATCCAGGCCAGGGGTGAGATCATGCGCAGAAACTGGAAAGGCACATGGGTGATCTCCCGCAGCTGGGCGAACAGCCCGATGCCGACCCCCACGGGTACACCAATCAAAACTGCCCACAGCAAACCCAGGCCAATGCGCTCCAGGCTGGGTAGTACTGCGTGGATCACCGCGCCGTTGCCGAGTAGTTCAAGCAGGCGGGAGAAGGCAGGTTGCGGGGCGAAGTCGGCAAACGAGGCGGTGTCGGGATTCTGTTCGATCGCCCATCCTCCCAGCCACCAGACAGCGATAAGGACCGTGATGCCTACTGCTGGGTAGAGTAAACGCATCAACAGATTGAGAGTGAATCCTTTCCAGTCGAAAGTTACGCTATTCACGTCATCCGTGGCGTCTGCAGTGATTGCGTGTGGCGTGCTCATATCTTCACCACCTCTTCACGTTCATAAGGATGCGCCGGGTCGACGCCGGGCGCCTTCTCCCAACCGGAATATTTTTCCATTGCCGCTTTGACATGCTTGTAGTCGACCAGATCGTTGGCCACGAATTCCGGATCCAGGTTATTGAGGAAGGTGTTGTCACCGCCTACCAGCGTCTTGTTCATCGACTCCACGATCAGCTTGGTGGCCGAAGGGTAGGGGAAGGGCGAGAAGTCGATGCGACCGTTGTGGAACTCAGCCTGATTGCGGATGGCTTGGGGATTGGTGTAGTCGGCCTGGTCGTAGTGGGTCATGGCCCGTACGATCGCCTTGCCCGGCATCGGTAGATAGCGTTTGCCCTCCTTCGACATCATCAGGGCCACCTCTTTCTTGTTCTCCTGGGCGTAGATCTCTGCCCGCACGATGGCGTTCATCACCTTCTGTGTCCACTCCGGTTTGGCGGCGACTGTCTCCTCATTCATGCAGACGACGCAGCAGGGGTGGTTTTTCCACATATCACCTGTGAAGCGCAACATTTTGCCGCCTGCCTTGAGTTCACCAAAGGCATTGAAGGGCTCCGCGACGATAAAGGCATCGATCTTCTTCGCCGCAAGGGCTGGCGGCATGTCGGGTGGCGGCATAATCATCAGGTTGACCTCATCCTTGGCCAGGGGCTTGCTCTGATCCTGAATCACCGGTTTGAGTCCGGCGCTGCGCAGGCCCATCTGCAGCACGATGTTGTGCATGGAGTACCAGTAGGGGACAGCCACCTGCATACCGCCCAGATCCTTGAAATCCTTGGCGCCTGTATGCTTGCCGACAATCAGGGCGGAGCCGTTGATATGGGCCCAGGACATGATTTTGACCGGGAAGTTGTTGTTGTAGCGCATCCATACAGGGATCGGTTTGAGCAGATGCACCAAGTTGAATTTACCGGCAGTGAACCCCTCTACCAGAGGTGACCAGCCACGGATCAGGGTCGGCTTTTCTGACTCCAGTCCCTCGTCCTTGAAAAAGCCCATGCCGTGGGCCACCAGCAGGGCGGTGGCGTCGGTGATTGGCAGGTAGCCGATACGCACAACCTCGTCGTCGGGTGGGGTGGCTTTGGCCAGTCCCATGCCAGGCATGGTCATACCAGCGGCCAGGCCGCCCATGGCGAGCGCGTCGAGGAGAAAGTCCCGGCGGCTCATTTCGTGTTTGATTAAATAGTCTATCTCGTCATCTTTTTGCTTGGTCATGGGTCGTTTCCTGTTGTTTAGTTATCAATATGTATGTTTTAAGTCACTGATTTATCGGGGTGTTTGAGTCTGTTTTAGATGGCTGTATTACAATCAGGCAGCTTCCTGAGCACTGTTATCAGTCGCCGTTGCCTCCGGCTTGCCCTCATCACCGACCAACTGCTCGAAATGGTTCATCAACCGCTCTCGCTGGTTACTGAACTCAGCGCTGGCGCGGTTGCGGGGTAAGGGGAGATCGACGCTCATCTCCCCAGCGATGGTGCCGGGATTGGCTGACATGATCAGCACCCGGTCGGCCATGGCCACCGCTTCGTCGATATCGTGGGTGACGATTACCATGGTCAGCCCCTCAAGGCCGGCAATACTGGCCACCTCATCCTGAAGCGAGGCGCGGGTGAAGGCGTCTAGAGCGGAGAAGGGTTCGTCGAGCAGCAGCAGTTCCGGTGAGGTTGCCAGGGAACGGGCCAGGGCGACACGCTGCTGCTGTCCTCCTGAGAGACTCTGTACATGGGCGTCGGCCTTGTCGCTCAATCCCACCAGATTGAGGAGTCGATTGACCTTCTCTGGTTCTTTTTTACCGGCGAAGAGCTGCCCCAACTCGGCGTTCTGGCGCACACTCATCCAGGGATAGAGGGAGGGTTTCTGGAACATCATATTCCACTTGGCGCTGGGCTTGGTGACCGTATGGCCGTGGATGCGCACACAACCTTGCGAAGGGATCAGCAGACCCGCCAGCATGTGCAGGAGGGTCGACTTGCCGCAGCCACTGCGGCCAATCAGGGCGATCTTCTCACCGGGCTGGATGCGCAGTTCGATATCCTGCAGAGTCGGGCTGGTCTGACCTTTGAATGTGTGGGAGATGTAATCGATACTGATGTTGGCGCTCATGTTAAAACCTCGGGCATTAATTTATGAATAGTTACTGCAGGGTTCATGCCATACCTGGTTTTTGTGCTCAGTGAGATGAATCCTGGTGTTTTCCTCTTCCTGTCACCCATCAGATTGTCAGCTTTGTCGACTATGTCTGACAAAAACGGTCATCTATTGCTGGAATTGTCCAGTCTGCGCCTGCTTAGATTTGGTTGCTGTTTTTGGCATGCACGATCCTGGTGCTTTCGAACGCTCAGATTGGTCGCTTTACACCATATTAGAAGCAGAGGAGGTCGTGGAATGCACTGCTTTGGGCACTGATGCAGGGTTTGGCATTGCAATTGCAATGGAAGTCTCAGGTACTTTTCACACTGAAAGAGACAACGAGGTAAACGACCAATGAATAAGAGTGAAATGCGCGACACCATCCTGGAAGCGAAAGCGGCCAAAGGTATGAGTTGGGAAGCGATTGCGGAGGCGGCGGGTTTGGCGCCGGTATATGTAGTTTCAGCCTGTCTGGGTATGAACCATCTTGAGAAAACAAATGCGGATTCTCTGGTTGAGGCGCTCGGGCTAGACGCCGCCGTCTCAACCGCGCTGCAGGCGTTTCCCAACAAAAAGTGGGATCAACTGGTTCCAACCGACCCAGTACTCTATCGCTTCTATGAGGTTGTCGGCGTTTATGGCGAGACAATCAAAGAGTTGATTCACGAAAAGTTCGGCGATGGCATCATGTCCGCCATCGACTTCTCAATGGACATTGACAAAGAAGAGAATCCGGCTGGTGATCGTGTGGTAGTGACCATGAATGGTAAATTTCTGCCCTACAAATCCTGGTGATTCACCACTACCCGGATTCCGCTCCCTTTTATCCAGTCTGTAGCCTGGATAGAGTGCAAAGGAATCCGGGATCGACACTCCCCGGACTCCTCAAGACATCCAGCCTTCAAGAGTAACTCATCGAAATCGCTCATGAATGCCATGAGACGACCACTGTTTATCTCCCGTTGTAGGTTTCTAATAATGGCTGTCCATCTGGGGCGGGTGGCTCCAACAGCCCGACCTTGATGCTGAATACCAACAACAGGAGACATGCCAGTGAAACCACCAAAACATGAAATACTACCGGTGTACTCAGAATCCTCAGGCGTCTGCCTATAACTCACAATTATTGATGTTTATTAGTTGATACTTTTACCCAAATACCTGTATGTCTCTGTTGTGAATGTTCATATTCATGCCATACAAATAATGATTTAATTTGATTATCGATTAGTTTAAATTTGCTATTGTCATCGCCCGGCCCAAAGACAATATATTCAATCTTATTACTCTCCAACCACCCTATGGGGTTATTCAGTTCACCACGATAGAATTTATCGATCTCACTCTTAAGAATCCATATGCGGGGAACACTACCATGCCAAGTGGTGAGATGCGACGGCCAACCTAAAAGTACTGGTTTCTCATTAAAGATACTGTAAATACTGGTGTTGCTGTAGGCGTTTTTTAAAACACTCTCAAGCACAACACCCTCTGGAGCTGCCTTCAAGTATTCGAACATCATGCGATTTGTAGCATTTTTTGTATACCAATAATGCCCCGACAGCTTGCCTTGTGAATATCTCCCTGAGTAATACCAATAACTCGCCAAGTCTAGCACTATGATATTAGTTACGATAAAAACAGACACGGTGCCCCAGCGAATCCATTTACTTGTAGAGCCTAAACAGACCGCGCCTAGTGATAGAACAGCACCTGTTTGAATCCATCCCCACCATTTCATAACAGAATTTGTCCGTTCGAACTGCCCCACTGTTGGATCATCGATGTAGACAAATTCCGAAATTATCAGTAATGATAG
>JARRQD010000108.1:0-10199 GCA_037382205.1 Candidatus Thiodiazotropha sp. | reverse complement strand
GCAAAAAGTTACAGTCGAAGCGTCATAAGAAATATTCAGCTGTGGCTGGACAATGAGCAACTTCTTGGAAAAGTACGGGATTCTCATGCTGAAATAGCGATGAAGAATCAAGAACTGACCCATGAAATTGAACAGGGTAAAGAGATTGAAAGACAACTGATCGAGGCCAAGGAGAGGTCCGAGCGGGCGAGTGAAGCCAAAAACCAGTTCCTTGCCAATGTCAGTCATGAGTTGCGAACTCCGTTAAATGGCATTATGGGATTTACCGAACTGTTGCAGGAAGAGAGCCTGGATCATAAACACAACCACTATGTTTCACAGATCGGTAAAGCGGCAAAGAGCCTGATGCATATTGTGAATGATATTCTGGATATTACCTCAATTGAATCAGGTCAGATCAGTTTGAATGAAGAACCCTTCTCGTTGCATACAGAGATGGAGGAGGTTGTTGCCATCATGCGCCCGATTGCAAAGCGTAAGGACCTATTGCTCAGACTGTGCATCGATAGTCAACTGGAGAAAAGACTCTATGGTGATGCCAACCGATTGCGCCAGATTGTCAGTAATCTGCTCTCAAACGCGATTAAATACACAGAGGTTGGTTATGTCAGTTTGAATATCAAACTATTGGAGTCGCACGATCGAAAAGTGAAGCTTAAGTTTGAAGTAGAAGATAGTGGTATCGGTATAGCAGACGAGGCTTTGAGTACGATCTTTGACAACTTTACCCGAGTGGAAAATTTCGAGACCCGTAAAACGGAAGGTGCCGGTTTGGGGCTTGCCATTGTTAAGAGTCTGGTCTTAAAAATGGATGGTGTGCTGGATGTAAGAAGTCGTCTGAATGAAGGCTCTTGTTTCAGCTTAGAGTTACCACTCAGGGTCTGTTCTGACGATGCGATTTGTTTAAAGGCACCCAGGGGGGCGGCCTGTATCACTGAGCAACAGCGACAGAACTTCCATGTATTGGTGGTGGATGATAATGAAATCAACCGTATGTTGCTTTGTGCGTTTCTTGCCAAGCTGGGCAATCCCTATGCTGTCGCAAGTAATGGTTATGAAGCATTGTCGCAAATCCGTAATAACCGTTTTGATGTGGTGTTGATGGATATTCAGATGCCTGATATCAGTGGTATGGATGTGGCAACTCGATTACGCGCAGAGAGTAGCGCCATACCGATTTTGATTGCGACCACGGCACATGCCTTTCCAGAACAGCACCAGACGATTCTCGATGCTGGGTTTGCTGATCTACTGACCAAACCGGTAGGCATGGAGGAGTTGGAAAAGACCCTGACCCATGCCTACAGCGGCGGTTATTCTGAAAACAGCAGACTTGCCAAGACGATGTTGATGTAAACCTTGCCCGATAGAGCCGGTTTATCCAATACGATTGAGTCGCCGGGTTAGTAAAGTTTATCCTTTTAATGGCTTGATTCAAATCAAGTTGATTATTCCTATCATCCTCTATGATGCGTTCTTTGAAACGCTAGCTGACTATTTCATACGAAACTGAGCTAACAAAAACTTGCCGATAAGTCTTAGTGTTACGCAGATTTTTCCATTTGTATGAACGGCTTTAATTGATCCCTTTGAGAGAACCATGAAACAATATCAGCTACCCATTGTAGCCACAGATCAGTTACCGCTTGTCGAGCTTGAGTTGATGAATCAGGTGCACAGGGAAGAGATTGAGATGATCAATCAGTTGGGCGGTCTATTGATAGACGGTTTGGAGACCAAGCCAGATCTCAATAAAATCGGTCATTCCGTAGCGGCGTGGATCAATCATACCCAGGCGCACTTTGAGGGTGAAAACCGCCTGATGAGAGAATATGGTTTTCCGCCCTATCTGGTACATAAAGGTGAACACGATCAAGTGTTGTTACAGCTTGAGCAACTGCAGGCGGCTTGGTTGGAGGATTTCAATTTGCAGCGATTAGCCGACTATCTCTTCATTGAGTGGCGTCGTTGGTTTGAACAACATGTTAACAGCATGGACGCCGTGACTGCCCAATTCCTGAGTCGATTCTCATCCTAATCTGACATACTCTGTTGCTGGGCAAGGGGATCAGAGACTTTCCAGGGCGGGGCCATCGACTGGCCACCGCCCTAATCTGCAGTTAGCCAATCATTACTGAGACAATGATACCCAGCACTAGGATTGCTATTGCGCCAACTATTGCTTTGTCACTACCTAACATGGTTTGTCCTCCAAAATTGACTTGACCTAATGCTCCACGAACGAATTGACATCAGAGGTGAGTCATTTCACGGGAAATAAGCAAAAACATTGCCTATTCAGGATAGTTGTTGACTGCTCTATTTAAACTGACTTAAGTCAATGAACTGCATGGTTTTTAATCACATTTTGCAAAATCAGCTCTGGATTTTTCCTGATTTCGTAGCGATTCTAATCAGTTATATGCCTCAGTCCGTTTTAGACGAGTATAGCTCACTTGCCAGAGGCGACTCGGGGTAGTTTCCTTTACTTGAACCTAAAAAAACCAGTTGACCGCTCCATTCCCTGCGCAACGCGCCGAGCGGCTGATGGCTTATCGTCGCGCTGAAATCGTCAAACAGTATAGGACACCACACTAGAATCCGGGATAAAAATCCAGCGTAATCTTTGGATGATTATTTATTTCCCCGACCCTAACGCTTCCCCTGTCTGCCTAAACACATCACTGATGCAGCCGCAAAATCGGAAATTGCCGAATAGCCAAGCGCTATGGATACTTTTCGATGCTGGCTGGGGTATCATTGTTGCTGCTACCTTGCTGGATGGGCTTTTAATTCCTGCAGGGGTTGACTGGAGTAGCGAGAAGGTAGGCCAATTATGAATCTGCTGTTTAGTGAACTTCCCGGACGTTTTGAACGTCATTTAATGCGTAAACATGATAATCCCCTGTTTCAGGCGTCACAGATTTCGCTGACGCAGGAGCAGCTGACAGAAGCCCAGCGTCTCGATCATGAGGAGTTGGTGGCCTATATTGAAGGTCTCCGCAAATTGGTGGGTGAAGCTGTGGCCTTGGGGCCCCACGAGCAGAGCGATGTGATCCTTGATCTGAAAGAGCGGCTCGAAAAGGCTTATGAAACGGCCTGTCGCCTGGCCGATGACCAGACAGCCAATAAACAGGCCATTTTGAAGTTGGTTGAGGTAATTATGCGCGCCGTATGGAAAGGGGCGGGCACCGACACCCTCGCTCACCAGGAGCTACAGCAGGAGGAGGCCGCCCGAAAAACCCATTATGCACTGCTTGAGCACCCTCTGGTGGCCGACCTGTTGGATCCCGAATCACAGATATTGGAAGATGAATTGTTGCCGGTATTGCTCAGTGCGGAGCAGAATGAGTTTGAAGCGGCTGTTACCCTCTTCGATCCGGTTCAATTGGCCGAGCTCTGTCGTCAGGGAGAGCACTTTTTTGCGGCGGCGCCGGAGAGTGACGCCTGGCAACAGGCACAGCAGCGATTTGAGATCCTGCAAGGTATTCTGGATGCCCTTGATCAGGAAGCCCAAAACAGCTGAATCCGCTCTTTTAATCGAGCGGGCTTGGCTTGCCAAGCGCTACTGATCTGCAAAGTCCTGGGTCCAGTAGATGCGATATCGAGCCGCGTCATTTTCAGCTACCCCGGCGCCCATTTCGGTAACCGTTGCGTTCATGATGTTGGCGCAGTGGCCTGGGCTCTCCAACCAAGCCGTCATCACCGCCTCTTCATCGTTGTAGCCGGCTGCGATATTCTCGGCGTAGGCACGCCAGCTATAGCCGGTTGCGGTAATCCGATCACCAGCACTTGAGCCATCCAGGCCGGTATGACTGAAGTAGTCATTATCAGCCATTGAGCTTGAGTGGCTCAGTGCTGCGCTCTCCAGTTGGCAGTGCCAGGCGATGGCGTCCACCGCCGCATAGTTGGTGGTGCCGCAATCCCGGCTGACCGCCCTGGCATTGTTCACCAGGGTAAGCATCAGTTTATCACTGTCATCCATACAGGCATCGATGGTTGCCTGGCTGGTGCTCCCCAGATTGTAACTGGATCCGGTGGTGAATTCCCAGCTGTCAGGGCTGACCGGATTGCCAGTGGGGTCCTGCAGGTTACTGCCCAACGTCACGGTGTAGCGGGTATTGGCGAGCAGTGGACTATCCACACTCAGTAGCAGACTATCGCTGCTCGTCTGATAGCTGACCGTGGTGGCAACCTGTGTGCCGGCCTGAGTGAGCAGCAGACTTTGATCGTTAATCAGGGATTGATCCAAAGGTTCATCGAAACTGACCCTAATCTGGGTGGTGATCGAGACGCCGACGGCATCGGCCTGTGGCGATCGGATGATAATGGTCGGGGCGGTACTATCCACGGCCGGTGACAGTTGAAGGGTGATATTCGCGGTTGCGCTGGTAGCGCCATCGTTCACCGTCAATTGGAAGCTTAAATGGCTGGTCTCGGTCACCTCTGGTGCAATAAAGCTGAGGCTGGGATTACTCCTGTTGAGCAGATTGACCGGTGTTCCGGCAAGCTGTGACCAGAGGAAGCTGAGGCTGTCACCGTCAGGATCACTGGATGCAGAGCCATCCAGGGTGACGGTCTCACCCGATGTGGCATTATGTGTGGCACTGATTGATGCGACCGGCGCTTGGTTTGTGGGTTGTGGAGTCTGCTCATTGTCGGTAGGCGGTTGTTGCTCCTCTACCGGTGTGGTACCCCCTTGATCCGGGGCTGTGGTGTCTGTATCGCTGCCATCCGGGGTAGGGTTGTTGTCACTGCTACTATCCCCAGTATCCTGGGTGCTTTCATCGACGCTGGTCTGAGAGTCTGAATCATCGCCACCCGATCCACCACCGCCACAGGCAATCAAGCTAAGACTGAGTAGTAGCGACACGGCGAGGGATTTCATAGCGTTTTCGAGAGACATAAGACGAACCATCAGCAAAAGACCAAGGGAGAGTGCTGATCATCCAATTTCAGACACCACTCTGGTTGTCGGCGAGTGGCATGCAAACTACAGGGTGTTTCTCAACGGAAAACCTGGCTCTGTTCACAAAAGGGGGGGCTAGTGTAGTGTCCTATACAAATCAGACATTTTGACGAGGCCTATCATGAGATTGAGCTGGAATCCCATGCTGTATCAAACCAAGACCATCTCGATACCGTCTTTCAACACTTGATTGATGAATTGCTGCTGCCACTGATGCCCCAGTCGCTGCTGGACGACTTCGAGTACCAGATATTGGGGTTTCAGGCCGGTCTCATCGGTATAGCGGCTGAGTCCCTGCTGACAGGCAGGACAGCTGGTGAGCAGTTTGATCTCCGCAGCTTGTTGAACTCGGCTGTTGATTGCCTTGATGCCTTTGTGCAGCTCTTCGGCCTTGCGGTAGCGTAGCTGATTGGCGATATCGGGCCGACTGGTGCCCAGGGTGCCCGCTTCACCACAGCAACGGTCACTGAGCGCCACCGGCTTGCCGGTCAGCCCTCTCGCCACTTGCAGTGGATTGTGTTGTTTGATCGGAGTATGACAGGGATCATGATAGAGATATTCGGTCGCTTGCTTGCCATCGAGACTAACCCCTTTCTCCAGCATATACTCATGAATATCGAGCAGCCGGCAGCCAGGAAAGATCTTCTCGAACTGGTAGGCCTGCAGCTGATCCATACAGGTTCCGCAGGAGACCAGTACGGTCTTGATATCCATGTAGTTGAGGGTGTTGGCGATGCGATGGAACAGCACTCGGTTTTCGGTGGTGATCTGTCGGCCTCTGGCATACAGACCTGCGGCTGTTTGTGGATAGCCACAGCAGAGATAACCCGGTGGTAAGACCGTTTCCGCACCCAGCTCGTTGAGCATCGCCAGGGTGGCCAGGCCGATTTCGCTGAACAGTCGTTCGGATCAGCAACCCGGGACGTAGAACACGGCGTCACTCTCCTCGCAGACCCGCTGTGGGTTTCGTAGGATCGGCACTGAACGGGCGTCCTCAAGTTTGAGGGCATCCCGCAGTGTCTGTTTCGGTGGTTCGACCCGGATCGGTTTCTGCAGCATCTCCACCGCCAGGGTTTGTAGCTTTGGATTTCCAGTCGTGGCATGGGGGGGCTGATTCTGTTGCTTGATCAGCCCGGTTCTGGCAGCCAGTGCGTGACCCAGGTTGAGACCTTTAAAGCCCCACTCCGCCAGACCCCGGCGCATCCAGCGAATCGCCGTTGGGTGGGTCATGTTGAGAAAACTCATCGCCGCCTTGGCGCCTAGACTGGTGCGCTTTTTACCCCGATCGATGAGGATCTTGCGCATCAGGGTGGTAACATCGCCGAAGTCGATGTTCACCGGACAGGGGGTTTCGCATTTATGGCAGACGGTACAGTGATCGGCAACATCATTCATTTCAGTGAAGTGTTGCAGCGAGATCCCTCGCCGGGTCTGCTCTTCATAAAGGAACGCCTCGATGATCAGACCGGTGGCGAGAATCTTATTGCGCGGTGAGTAGAGCAGGTTGGCCCTGGGGATGTGGGTCATGCAGACCGGTTTGCATTTACCGCAGCGCAGGCAGTGTTTAATCTCGTCATTGAGGGTGCCTAGCTCACTCTCCTCAAGAATGATCGCCTCCTGCTCCAACAGTCGAAGTGATGGGGTATAGGCCATCTCCAGGTCAGCCCCGGCGATCAACTTGCCCCGGTTGAAACAGCTCTGGGGATCGACCTGCTGTTTGTATTCTGCAAAGGCTTGAAGCTTATCCGCCGCCATGTATTGCAATTTGGTCAGGCCGATACCGTGTTCACCGGAGATGGCGCCATCCAGGCTGAGAGCCAGGTCCATGATCCGATCGACAATTCGGTCGGCCTGCTGCAGCATCACATAGTTGTCCGAGTGGACCGGGATATTGGTATGAACATTGCCATCCCCGGCATGCATGTGCAGCGCGACGAACAGGCGTGAATCTCGCAGCCGGGTATGGATTTCGCACATTGCCAGGCGCAGCTTTTTAACCTCCTGGCCGGAGAAGATCTCATCCAGGTGGGTGGCGATCTCTTCCCGGTAGGAGACCACCAGGTCGCGCCTCAGCAGCAGGTCGAGTAGCCGGTCGTGTTTGCGGATCAGGGATCTGTCGATACCGTTGACCAGCTCGATATTCTCTTCGGCCGAGGCTTCGATGCGACTCAACAGGGTATCCCAGCGACTGCGGGCCTGTTCTACCGCCTGCTGGGCCAGATCGAGCTTGGCCTGCAGAATGGAGCGGTTTTCATCGCTTGCCTCAAAGTCGTCATCCGGTTTACGAAGTGAGTGGTCACCAACCAGATAGGCCAAAACTTCATCGGCAATGGCAATTTTATTGCGGATCGACTCCTCGATGTTGATTCGTTCAATGCCGCGACTGTAATCGGCCAGTTTGTCCAGCGGGATAACCACGTCCTCATTGATTTTAAAGGCGTTGGTATGGGCTGAGATTGCGGCGGTCCGCGAACGGTCGAGCCAGAAATTGCGCCGTGCCTCGGGGCTGCTGGCGATAAAGGCTTCGCCTTCCCTGGCCTGGGTCATGCGTACCACCTCATCGGCGGCGGCTTCCAGCAGCGCCAGATCATCACTGACCAGGTCTGCCAGCAGCACCATTTTTGGCCGCTCTTGTCTGGCCGCCTTGGTGGAGTACTTGACCGCTTTCAGATAGCGCTCATCAAGATGCTCCAGTCCGGCAAGCAGCACCTGATCATGCTTGTCGAGATACTCCTTGAGTTCGACGATCGCCGGTACGGCCTTGCCGATATCGGCGCCAAAAAACTCAAGGCAGAGGGTGCGAACCTGTTCAGGCATCCGGTGGAGAACAAATCGGGCGGAGGTGATCAGTCCATCACAACCCTCTTTCTGTACCCCCGGCAAGCCAGAGAGAAACTTATCGGTGACATCCTTACCCAGCCCGATTTTGCGAAATGCCTGGCCTGGCATTGTGAGGATTTGCGCGTCACCCAGTTGCTGTTTGCCACTGCTGTCGTAACGGGTGAGACTGAAGCTGACTTCAGCTTGGTCATGAATCTTACCCAGGTTGTGGTTGAGCCGTTCAACCTCCAGCCACTCTCCTTGAGGGGTTACCATGCGCCAACTGGCCAGGTTGTCGAGGGTCGTTCCCCAAAGCACAGCCTTCTTACCACCGGCGTTCATGGCAATGTTGCCACCGATGGTCGAGGCATCCTGGGAGGTGGGGTCGACCGCAAACGCAAGACCTTTGGCATCAGCTTTTTCAGAGACCCTGCGGGTAACCACCCCTGAGCCAACCTGAATGGTGGGCACTTTTTGCGCCACACCGGGCAGTTTGCGCGCTTCGATCTCAGCGATGGCATCGAGCTTTTCCGTGTTGATCACCGCACTGTGTGGATCCAAGGGTACCGCACTGCCGGTGTAGCCGGTGCCGCCGCCGCGGGGGATCAGCGTCAGACCGGCGTCGATGCAAGCCTTGACGATCGGCGCCACCTCCTCTTCCCGATCCGGGGTAATTACCACAAAGGGGATCTCAACGCGCCAGTCGGTAGCGTCGGTAGCATGGGAAACTCGGGCCAGGCCGCTGAAATCGATGTTATCAGCACGAGTCAGGCCACTCAGATTACGGCTGGTGCGTCGGCGCAGCTCCAGCAGTTCATCGAAACGCCGGTCAAACGCATCAACCGCACTGCGGGTGGCGGCATGTAGCTGCAACGCCTGAGGATTATCGTTGGCCCGCGCTTCAAATTGCACCAGACGATGGTTCAAAGCATCGATCAAAGCCTTTCTGCGCTGCTGATTATCCAGCAGATCGTCCTGCAGGTAGGGGTTGCGGCTGACTACCCACATATCGCCGAGGATCTCAAACAACATTCTCGCCGATCGTCCGGTGCGACGGGTGCCTCTCAGCTCCTCAATCAGGGACCACATTGGTTTACCGAGGAACCGGATAACGATCTCTCGGTCAGAAAAGGAGGTATAGTTATATGGGATTTCTCGAATCCGCGCAGTAGGCTGCTTGTTCATCGAATGCAGGGTTTTCCAGAAACGAAACGGTCTATTGTAACTCAAAAAAACAATGGGTCTTTAGATTAAGACCATAGAATTTATCAATAATACCAATCTACAACGATCCAAAAGGGTGAGATAATGATTCAAAGATTTAACCTGATTACCAGAACACTTGGATTATCAGCAACTTTGCTATTGCTGCAGAGTGGTGCTTCCGTGATGGCTGATGAGGTGGAGAAGGCCGTGGAGTATCGACAGGGGTTGATGAATGTCTTCAGTTGGAACATGAAGGCCATGGGCGACATGATGAAGGGTAAAGCCGAGTTCGAGAAGCAGCGATTTGCCGCTCATGCTGAGGAGTTGGCCAGTGCTTCAAAGTTTAAGTTAATGGATGGTTTTCCAGAGGATTCCGAGTCGGAAGAGAGTGATGCACTGGCGGAAATCTGGATGGACTTTGATGATTTTGAAGCTAAATACAAGGATTTTTCTCGTGCTGCCCAGGCGTTGAGCAAAACCGCCCAAACTGGGGAGAAGGCGAGCATTGGGGCCGCATTGAAAGAGACTGGTAAGCGTTGTAAGGCTTGCCACAAGAAATATAAGAACTGAGTTAGCGAGTTAGGTCAACCCTAAAACTGGGGTTTAACCCTTCAGATGACCCCAAAATATCGGGCCACCTGACTGGCTAAGAACGGATCTTAGTTGATCTGCTGGTACATCTTATGTCATGCCAGTGAGTCTAACAGACAGACTGGTTTAGTTGTCCAGCCGAAGATTGCCTTTCTGCAATTCAGGAGAACCCGGGGCCGGCTTCATCATCCGCGAGCAGTTTGATGATACGACAGGCTATGCGGTTACCCATTGCCGGGTCCGCTTCATTGCGTAACACCTCCACTTCTGCGGTTAATGGTGGCGTGATCGCCTGGGTTGGGATGATCTGAACTGTCATGTTGCTGTTTACCGGCACCTCCTGTTCAGAGGCGATCAGCAGTCCGCTGCTGCTCAGATTGATGACACGGCCGGTGGAGACTGCGCTGTCACCATTGACACGAAATTTGACTGGTCCGTTCACAGCCATTCGGTAGAAGCTGCGCTTTTCTGAAAAGTCATTCATGCTATGGTCTCCCAAAAAGTGACGGCAAGAGAATCTCAATCAAACCGAACAGTGGCCTGTAGCAGGGTGAAATTGAGAGCCGTTAACCTTCCTGGAGCCGGTGTCACTGCAACTGCTTAGGCTGTTGGC
>JARRQD010000107.1:0-10289 GCA_037382205.1 Candidatus Thiodiazotropha sp. | reverse complement strand
AAAAAACCAACTTGATGAACTCAATGTGGAGACTCTGGTGACAGCTTGCGCCAACTGCCGCCTGATCATTGAAGAGGGCCTGGAAGAGTACCGCATGGAGATACCCGTGGTCGGTTTGACCGAGATGATCGCTGAACATCTGGTTGAAGATGAAAAGTAGTTCTGCTGCCCTTGCGCCGTTATTACGATAGGAGACGAGAAAAAAATGAGTGACAGAATCGTCGTTGATCCCATCACAAGAATCGAAGGTCATCTGCGTATTGAAGCCCAGATGGAGGGTGATCAGATCAGTAGTGCATACTCATCAGGCACCATGGTTCGCGGCATTGAGATTATCCTAAAAGGGCGTGATCCCCGAGATGCCTGGGCCTTTGCTCAACGGATCTGCGGTGTCTGTACCTTGGTGCATGGCATCGCCTCAGTCCGCTCGGTAGAGGATGCCCTGAATTATCAGATTCCACAGAATGCCCAGTTGATCCGAAATCTGATGATCGGCGCACAGTATATCCATGACCATGTGATGCACTTTTACCATCTGCATGCCCTGGATTGGGTCGATGTGGTATCCGCACTCTCGGCTGACCCTGGTAAGACAGCTGAACTCGCACAATCATTAAGCAACTGGCCGAAAGCCTCACCAGGTTATTTTTCTGATATTAAAAAGAAACTCAAAGGATTTGTTGAAGCCGGGCAGTTGGGTATTTTCGCCAAAGCCTACTGGGGACACTCGGTTTATAAACTTCCCCCTGAGGCCAATCTTATGGCAGTAGCTCACTATCTTGAGGCGTTGAGTTGGCAAAGGGATGTGGTGAAGTTACACGCCATATTTGGCGGCAAGAATCCACATCCCAACTTTTTGGTGGGTGGGGTTGCTTCTGCGATTGATCTCAATTCCGATTCCGCGATCAACACCAAAAAGCTCTCTCAGGTACAGGATGTGATCACCAAGATGCGGGAATTTACCGATCAAGTCTATGTGCCAGATACCCTGGCGGTTGCCAGTTTCTACAAGGACTGGGGCGAACGGGGTGAAGGTCTTGGTAATTTTCTCTGTTACGGGGATCTGCCTGGAACTTCGATGGCCGATCCGGACAGCTTCTTCTTCCCCAGTGGGGTGATTCTGGATCGGGATATTTCCACGGTACATCCACTCGATCTTAACAGTGCTGATGAGATTCAGGAGCATGTTTCACACTCCTGGTACGACTACTCAGGCGGTAAGGATCAAGGATTACACCCCTATGATGGTGAAACCAATCTCAACTATACCGGACCTGAACTCCCTTACAAACATCTTAATGTGGAGGAGTCCTACTCCTGGTTGAAAGCGCCCAGATGGAAGGGCAAGGCGGTTGAAGTCGGACCACTGGCCCGGGTGCTGATGCTGTATGCCAAAGGTCATGAACAGACCAAAGAGCTGGTCGGTATGACCTTGAGCAAACTTGATCTACCCACCAGGGCACTGTTCTCGACGCTAGGTCGTACTGCGGCCAGAACCCTGGAAACCAAGATACTCGCCGATGCCATGCAGGGCTGGTATGACCAGCTGGTAGCCAATATCAAGGCTGGTGATACTAAGACCTTTAATGAGACTTTGTGGGATCCATCTACCTGGCCGAGTGAATGCCGTGGGGTAGGTTTCATGGAGGCCCCAAGAGGTGCTCTAGGTCACTGGATCGTGATTAAGGATGGTAAGATCGATAACTATCAGGCGGTTGTGCCCAGTACCTGGAATGCAGGTCCGCGGGATCCCAATGGTCAGCCCGGCGCCTATGAGGCCGCACTGCAGGATAACCACCAGCTGGCTGATGCGAAACAGCCGGTGGAGATTCTTAGAACCATCCACAGTTTCGATCCCTGTATCGCCTGTGCCGTCCATCTTTCTGATGAAGAGGGCGAAGAGATGCTGCAGCTGAAGGTAACCTGATACTCTCTTATCGAGTGGTGGGGCCAGCATTGATCGATGAACATGGTATCACCTGCTACATCAAGGTGATTGCGATTGAGCCAATAGCAAACCCGCACCGGTATCGATTTCGAATCGATACGTTGGGTGGATAAGCGCAGCGCATCCACCAATTCCCGCTAGTCTCCGATTTCTGCCCAATTGGGCTTGATTTATCAGGCCTAATAAGACTTTTTTACCATTTTCAGCTTGATTTCATTTTCTTCAGTCATGCTGTGTCTCATACAGCAGAGAGAGGTAGCGATAATGGGTAGAAAACGAATGATAAAGGTCTGGGATCCGTTGGTAAGACTCTTCCATTGGTCACTGGTGGGCGCTTTTGCTGTCTGCTGGATGACTGAGGATGAGTGGATGGATCTGCATGTCTATGCCGGTTATAGCGTAGCTGCACTGGTGGCGATCCGTGTGGTTTGGGGCATTATCGGAACACGTTATGCCCGGTTCAGCGATTTTGTGAAATCCCCCAGCAAAGTGCTGGCATATCTGAAGGATATGCTCAGCTTCAAAGCGAAACGTTTCATCGGCCACAATCCGGCCGGTGGGGCATTGATTGTGGCGTTGATGCTCTGTCTGTTGGTCACTGTACTGACTGGTATGCTGGCTTATGGTGCAGAGGGACTGGGACCCTTGGCGGAGCCGCTCTTTTCCAACAGACCCTATGGCGGCGAATTATACGAAGAGATACATGAGGTGTTCGCCAATCTGACAATCGTGTTGGTTGCCGTTCATTTGACAGGCGTACTGGTTGGATCATTGCTCCATCAGGAAAATCTTGTACGTTCGATGATTACTGGTACAAAACGAGGATAGGTTAATGAACTTCAGATTTAAATTGTTGTTGCTGCTGGTTTTGCTTCCAACAGTTCTTCATGCAGAGGCATTGGATGAGCGGTTTGCCAGCTATCAGCAGGAAGGGGCCGGTTCGTTTGATTCAACTCAAGGTCAAGCCATCTGGCAGCAAGAGATCCTGCACGTAAAAAGTGGAAAATCCCGCTCATGTAGCAGTTGCCATGGGGAAGATCTGACTCAACCAGGAAAGCATTTGAAGACAGGTAAAACCATCAAACCGATGGCGCGCTCGGTTAATCCGCAACGACAGACAGATGGCAAGAAGATTGAAAAGTGGTTTAAACGAAACTGCAAATGGACCTGGGGTAGGGCCTGCACAGCCCAGGAAAAGGGTGACATATTGAGTTATCTGAAGCAGCTATGACTAGGGGGTTTACAATGAAACAGGGTAAGGTTTGGATGCGACTGATATTGGTTTTATCTTTGATATTCGGGGTGGGCGTTGTGCTGGCCGATCGGGATGAGCATGAATTTGAAAGAGAAGGTGGAATATTCTCTCGCTGGTTTCGGTCCGACACTATGGCAGTGAATAGTAAGGGTGGCGAGCGATACAATGAAGAGTGTGGCAGTTGTCATTTTCCCTATCAACCGGGTTTCTTACCTGAAGCCTCCTGGCGAAAGGTGATGCTAGGATTGGCAGACCATTTTGGTGAAAATGCTGAACTATCAGACTATGATGCAGAGTATTTACTCAACTATCTTGTTCAAAATGCAGCAGAGAGCCGTAGTGGGGAGGTCTCGCGTAAAGTCCTCTGGTCACTCCGCTCTCAACAGCCACCAATGCGCATTACTGAGACTGGTTTTTTTAGGCATGAACATCATGAGATCTCCCCCCGGATGTTAAACAACAATGGCGAGACGATTCACTTTAGCAACTGTGATAGCTGCCACACTCGTGCAATTCAGGGCTCTTTTAATGAACATGAGATCAAAATACCAGGTTATGGTAGATGGGATGATTGATGCTTAAAAGAGTCAGCATGATATCGTTGTTGGTGGTTTCAATGGCCACTACGCTGCTATACGCTGAAGGAGGGGTGGAGTATCAGCAAGTTCGACGTCTCACTGAAAGTGGAAAGATCGTGCCATTGACAGAGTTACTGAGGATAATTCAACGAGAAAAGCCAGGTAGAGTCATCGAGGTCGAGTTAGAAAGGAAAGGTCAGGCTTATCTCTATGAGATAGAGATACTTGATGAAAAAGGTGTGGTTTGGGAATACAAGCTGAATGCGATAAATGGAGAGATCCTCCAACGAGAGCAGGAGGATTGAAGCATGCGACTGCTACTGGTAGAAGATGATGATCTCCTCTCAGCCTCACTCAAACAAGATCTTGAGCGGCAGGGGTATGCGGTAGATCTGGCTAAACAGGGTGTTGAAGCCGAGTATATGGGTAATGAGATGGAGTATGATCTGGTGGTTCTGGATCTTGGCTTACCCAAAAGATCAGGTCTTGATGTGCTGAAAAACTGGCGTTCAAAGGGAAATGATATTCCGGTGCTGATTCTTACCGCTCGGGATGCCTGGCATGAGCGAGTGACTGGTTTTAAAGCGGGTGCAGATGACTATCTGGGAAAGCCGTTTCATGTGGAGGAGTTGATTGTCCGCCTACAGGCTTTAGCGCGTCGATCCCATGAGATGGTTGGCAGCAGTCTCAAGGCCGGTGGCATTGAGCTGGACGAGGAGAAACAACAGCTCATTCTTCCCGGTCAGCAGAGAATGGAGCTGACCGGCACAGAGTTTAGATTATTACGATTTTTCATACTCAATAAAGGGAAAATTCTCTCCAAAACCCGGCTGACAGAGCACGTCTATGAGCAGGATTTCGACCGGGATAGTAATCTGATCGAGGTATACATCAGGCGTTTGCGCGAAAAGCTGGGCAAACAGGCAATCGAAACCCGGCGTGGTCAGGGTTACATCTATGTTGGTATTGAGTCCTAAATCCATCGAACGGCGATTACAGGTTGGTCTAACACTTAGTTTGGCCCTGTTGATCGGATTGTTGTGGTTATTCGGCGCAGACGCAATAGAAAATCTGACTGAAGATTTCATCGCCTCAAGGCTTGAGCATGATGGTGAGTCGATACTGGGTGCAGTCGTTACAGGCTCTCAAGTATCAATTAAGGAAGCTTATGTCAATCAAATTTATCATCGGCCCTTTTCCGGCCACTACTATCTTATCGTTAGCGAAAACGGATCAGAGTTAACGTCACGATCTCTATGGGATTATAAACTTAATTTGCCAATGTTGAAGCCAGGTGAGCGTGAACGTCTCTATCGACAAGGGCCTGCTGGTCAACAGTTACTTGTATGGTTGGCTGGTTACCGAAAACAGAATCAGAATTTGACTGTTGCGGTTGCTGAGGATCTGTTGCCCATCACTAAACAGCGACAAACATTCCTGCGTAACTTCGCTCTCTTGTCGATTCTGGGATTGCTGCTCCTGCTGTTTATTCAGAGCCTGGCGGTAAGATTGGCCTTCCGACGCCTTGAACCTCTACGGGAAGATGTAAGAAGCCTCTCTTCGGGCAGCGAAAAGCCTCTGAGTGAAGATGTCCCCACTGAAATGTTACCGTTGGTAAAAGAGGTAAACCATCTATTACTATTGCTCTCCCAACGTAACCAAAGAACCCGAAATGCACTTGGGAATCTGGCCCACGCGTTGAAAGGTCCGCTCAATCTGTTGACTGGGTATTTTGATCGTCAGGTACGGGATCCAAATCGTGAACAATCTGTTCAGGCTAGCCAACAGTTGGAGCGCATACGCTTGTTGATCGATCGTGAACTGAAAAGAGCTCGCCTTAGTGGCGAGCGTAGCATCAACCAAAAATTCGACCCAAAAGTCGATTTGCCTGATCTTTTGGATGTTTTAAGAAAAATTTATCAACGGCGCAATCTACATATTGAGGCAATCTACAAAGATGCATGTTCACCCTTCGGTGACCGCGAAGATATTCTCGAACTGTTAGGAAATCTTTTGGATAATGCCTGTAAATGGGCAGAGGGGCATGTGCTTTGCCAGATTTCTTACACTGGATGTTTGATCGTTGTGATTGAGGATGATGGGACTGGATTGGAAGCGTCAGACTTGCAGCGTCTGCTACAGCGAGGTAGCCGCCTGGATGAGTCTGTAGAGGGGCAAGGTTTAGGTTTGGCAATCGTTCACGAAGTGGTTCGGCTCTACCAGGGAGAGATCGAATTTGACCGCTCTCCCCAATATGGCGGACTTAGAGTGAAAGTGGTCCTGAAACAGTTTTAGTGGATGAACCATCAGTAAATCTGCTCCGCTCAACTAGCCATCTATTTTTTGTCCGATCTATTAGATTGAGCGAATGATCATGCAGCTGGTCGGAAAAATAGTCCTAGCAATTCAGGTGCAACAGAGCTGGTTGAATTCGTTTTTAGCAAGCCTAAGTCATTGTCATTCGTCTTAGACCGGATTGGCTATCTGGAGACTCTTTAGGTTCGGGGGACAGCCGTTTTAGCTGCTATCTCTATAGCCTGTGAAGTTCCGGCATCCACAGCGAGATGGATGGCGTTATAAGTGTAAATGATACGAAGCTGGTAGGAGAGAGTTCTGTTGTCGCTTAGGTTTCCACCATTTTACAAAATCTACAACTTTATTTCATAAGTACTTCTGGGAGAAAACTCGCTTTAATAGAATGATATGTGTCAATATCAGTGATCGTCTGGTAAAACCGATTTGGACTTGGCGCTAAGTTATAGCATAGCAAGGTAATTAAAATTATTACTGTCGATAAAATAAGATTCTTATACTCATATAATTTAAATGCTGTACCAAATGATCTTTTAATTTTGTTATTGGCGATATCGACACTGGAGATTTCATCCAGTATCAGATGAATGAAAAAACCAAACAAAACAAACAGGCCGATCATCCATGAAAAGAATGCAGTTTGTTTGCCATAATAGAAGGAAAGATTAATAGCAGTCATAGAGAATAAAAGACCAGTGATGACCGTGTGAAATATTCCTCTGTGAATGGTTGCAGATTCAAATACTGGTCGCGCAACGACATTGATCAAGCAGTAGACAACTATGCAGCTTCCCCATATGACCAGTGTAGTAAAACGCAAGTGCATGAAGATAACAATCAAACCTATCAAGCCTAGCGAAATTATGTTGAATATAATTTTTAATGAGGTGGAATTGTCGGAGTCGAGATCTGGCAATATTCCACCCAAAGTACCTGCCATCCAAAGCGCTAACGCTTCAATTGGCGTGATAAGGTCACTTCCCAGGCAGACACTTGACAACATCCCACTTCCCAAGGCAGCGACTTCAATGTGCGTTCTAAAACTGGCCACGCTTAACTCAACCTCCTGTATCTAGACGAATGTGCAGATCAAACAATCTCTATTAACGCATTGGATGCTCGCTGTAATTTGCCAAAACTCATTCCAGCGATCAGCAGATAGTTTATACTTTTCAAGGCCAATATCGACTAACTGGTTCGCTATTACCACCCAAACATAGCTCATGTGACAACAGACGGTAGAGAGATTATTTCTTGTCAGGATGGTTTGCAACTTGCTTGAGTAATTGGTTGCATATCGCAGTCAGACCTTAGCTCTTATGCTTAGTCGCCGGGCTAACAATGAGGTGGCTAAGGCGAATCTGTCCCAAGATCCAATATTCGGTGGGGATATTTCGTCTGTTACGCTTGTCATATTCCGATAGATCTTGGCTGATTCGTGGTAGTATGTCGGCCGCTGAGATTTGGGTGTTAAAGCAGTAAAAAACAGCAGGGAGGCTGGAAGTATGTCACATCAGTTACCAGCGATCTCTCTATCGCCTAGGCGATCAAGATATATGCTGATCTGGGTCAGGTCCCTCTATCTGTTAACCTTTCTGGTAATTGCATCAGCACCGATAGCGCTGAGCGTTAAAATGCTGTTCCTGGTGACACTTCTAGCTTCCAAATGGCTGAGAACCAGACATCTAGGATTGTTTTCAGCAGATCAGGTGGTCTGGGCAGAGATTAAAAGCAGTGGCCGAGCAAGAATCAAACTGAATGATGGTCGGGATTTACGGGCGAGGGTGCGCATAGACAGCGTGATTACTCCGTGGGTGATATTGCTGCGTTTTGACGTCAAGCACCGATGGCGCTCTCCTGTGATGGTGCTGTTCATGGACGCTTTGCCGAAACAAGAGATGCATCATTTACGGATATTTTTAAGGCATGGCAGTTTCAACAATCGAAACCTATGAAATCTCTCAGTTTCGTATCATCAATAGGGTGAATAGGCTTCGGGAATCAAAATGGTCGGTTTGTTCTGCACCCGGTCATCCCGGTAGGGGAAGTCCAGGGTGAAGTGGAGCCCGCGGCTCTCACGGCGACACTGGGCGGAACGGATGATCATATCGGCCACATCGACCAGATTTCTCAGTTCCAACAGATCCATACTGACCCTGAAATTGCTGTAATACTCTACAATCTCCCGCTGAAGCAGGTCGATTCTTCGGCGAGCACGCACCAGTCGTTTGTTACTCCGCACGATACCGACGTAGTCCCACATGAAGTGGCGCAACTCATCCCAGTTGTGGGAGACCACGACCTCTTCATCAGGTTCAGTGACCCTACTTTCATCCCAGGGGGCAATCGGTGGGGGCTCAGGGGTGGCGGAATCGAGCTGGTGGATATCCTCAGCGGCAAGTTTGGCAAACACCAGACACTCAAGCAGAGAGTTGCTGGCCATACGATTGGCGCCGTGCAGACCGGTGTAGGCGCTCTCTCCGATCACATAGAGCCCAGCGATATCGGTACGGGCCTTATGATCCGCCATGACACCGCCACAGGTGTAGTGAGCGGCCGGTACTACGGGAATCGGCTGTTTCGACATGTCGATACCGAAATTGAGACAGCGACGATAGATGGTAGGGAAGTGCTCCTGGATGAATTCGGCCGGTTTATGGCTTATATCCAGGTAGAGACAGTCGGCGCCAATACGCTTCATTTCATGATCGATGGCCCGGGCGACAATATCTCTGGGCGCCAACTCCCCTCGCTCATCAAAACGATCCATGAAGCGGCTGCCATCGGGTAGCTTGAGCTGGCCGCCTTCACCTCGGACTGCCTCGGAGATCAGGAAACTCTTTGCCTCTGGATGGTAGAGACAGGTTGGGTGAAACTGGATGAACTCCATATTGGCGACCCGGCAGCCCGCCCGCCAGGCCATGGCGATACCATCACCCGTGGAGACATCCGGATTGCTGGTATAGAGGTAGACCTTACTCGCACCACCGGTGGCCAGTACAACAAAACGAGCTCTAAAGGTTTGCACATGATTGCTTTTGTGATCAAGGATATAGGCGCCGTAGCAGCGTTTCTGATGTTTGCTTTGCTCTTTCTCACTGGTGATCAGGTCGATGGCGATATGGTGCTCGAAGATTTCGATGTTGGAGCGGGCTCTGAGCTGGTCCTGCAGGGTGGTTTCCACCTCTTTGCCGGTGGCGTCTGCCGCATGGATGACCCGTCGGTGAGAATGGCCACCTTCCTGGGTCAGGTGGTAACCGCCACTAGAAGCGGCACTGTCGTCACGGGTGAAATTAACCCCACCTTTAAGCAGCCAGTCGATATTGGAAGGGCCGTTTTCCACCACCAGCTGCACAGTCTCCTCGTCGCAAAGGCCCGCGCCGGCATCCAGGGTGTCCTTGACGTGGGACGCAATACTGTCTTCCTTATCCAGAACGACTGAGATCCCCCCCTGGGCATAGTAGGTATTGCTCTCTTTCAGCTCTTTTTTTGAGATGACTGCGATTTTCAGCTTCTGATTCAGATGCAGGGCCAGGCTTAATCCGGCAGCGCCACTGCCGATGATCAGTACATCGTGTTGGTGATCTGTGGTCATAATTTGCGGGTTGGG
Organism: Candidatus Thiodiazotropha sp.; assembly: GCA_037382205.1. Lineage (GTDB taxonomy): Bacteria > Pseudomonadota > Gammaproteobacteria > Chromatiales > Chromatiaceae > Thiodiazotropha. The sequence goes on along the minus strand of JARRQD010000107.1, from coordinate 585 downwards.
GTCGTTATGGTGATAATGCGTTTCCAATTGCAGTGCATCCTAGCTTAAAACAGCGTTTGGTTGAACCAATCGCAGTGACAGACTGATATCGATCAATTAAAAGGTGGCATTGTGAGAACTAATCCAATCAACGACTGTCAATGGGACTGTGCACAGGATGTGCTCGTCACGAGGAGGTAACAGCCCGGATGGGCGAGCGGTTAATTGATCAGGAACTCGTAGCTCGAGTTCAACAGGGTGACAAAAAGGCGTTTGACCTGCTGGTATTAAAATATCAGCAGAAAATCACCAATCTGATCTCCCGCTATATCCGAGATCCTCATGAGGTGCTGGATGTGACCCAGGAGGCATTTATCAAGGCCTATCGGGCCATACCCAAGTTTCGGGGTGACAGTGCTTTTTATACATGGCTCTACCGAATAGCCATCAATACAGCGAAAAATTACCTCGTAGCTCAGGGACGGCGCCCCCCATCCGATGATGTGGAGGCAGAAGTGGCTGAACAAATGGATGTCGGTGTACGTCTAAAGGAGACAGGAACACCGGAAAACCATGTGTTGACCGAAGAGATTACCATGACGGTTC
>JARRQD010000106.1:0-10291 GCA_037382205.1 Candidatus Thiodiazotropha sp. | reverse complement strand
GCTGTAGGGCACGACCAAGACAAGTACCGAAAGGAGACTTAAAATGGCAACTCCTAGTGAAGAGATGAAAAAGATTACCTGGCGTCGTTACGAGGACGGCGACAACCAGTGGGAGGATTGGGGTGACAAGATCTTCCGTGAAGATACCTCCTATAAGTGCCCTACCTATATCAACCGCACACCGCCCTGTCAGGGTGGCTGCCCTTCAGGTCACGACATCCGTGGCTGGTTGGCAATCGTGCGCGAACAGGAGAAGCCTTCTGAAGGTATGGAGTGGCAGCAGTACGCATTCGAACGGGCTGTCGAGGCCAATCCTTTTCCTTCAATGATGGGACGTGTCTGCCCGGCACCCTGTCAGGATAGCTGTAACCGTAACGAGGTTGAAGACTTCGTTGGCATCAACGCCGTTGAGCAGTACATCGGTGATACTGCCATAGAGAAAGGTTTTAAGTTCACACCAGGTGCTGATACCGGTAAAAAAGTTGCCGTAATCGGTGGCGGGCCAGCAGGAATGGCGGCGGCCTTTCAGCTGCGTAAAATGGGTCACGGCGTGACTGTATTCGAAAAGGATCCGGAGCTGGGCGGCATGATGCGTTATGGCATCCCTAACTATCGAATTCCTCGCGACAAACTGCAGGCTGAAATTCAGCGTATTCTGGATATGGGTGTTGAGACCAAAACCGGTGTCAAGGTCGGTAGTGATATACCGGTTGCCGATATCGAAAAAGAGTATGACGCCATCCTCTGGGCTCTGGGTTGTCAGAATGGTCGCGATCTGCCGGTTGACGGCTGGGTCGGTACACCCAACTGTGTCTCCGGTGTTGCCTTCCTCAAGGCCTTTAACGAAGGCCGCATGAAGGTCACGGCTAAGAATGTGGTCTGTATCGGTGGTGGTGACACCTCGATCGACGTAATCTCTGTCGCTCGTCGCCTGGGTACCAACAGTGCCGCCGGTAATCCGGAAGATGTGGTTCTGGATACAGCCATGAATCAGGACGACGCACTTGCCGATGCTGCAGAGCCTGCGAATGCCACTCTGACCTCACTGTTCACCAAGGACAAGATGTTCGCCGCAGAGCATGAGATACACGATGCCCTGCAAGAGGGTTGTGAAATCCTTGATGGTGTGATGCCACTGGAAGTGATTGTTGGTGATGACGGTCGTGCCACTGGGCTGAAAGTTTGTGACTGTACGATGGATGGCATGACTCCGGTTCCAACCGAAGGCACCGAGCGTGTCCTGGAAGCGGATCTGATCGTCTCAGCGATTGGCCAGAGCGCCGATATGGATGGTCTGGAAGAGATGGCGAATGATCGTAACCTGATCGATGCGGACAAGTTCTATCAGGTACCAGGTAAAGAGGGTCACTTCGTTGCCGGTGATATCATTCGTCCCCATCTGCTGACCACGGCGATTGGTCAGGCATCCATTGCCTGCGAGAGTATTGACGCTTACATGAGTAAGAAGAGCATGGCTAAGCGTCCTAAGGTTGATGTGCACCACTTCGATTTGTTGAATAAGCTGAAAGAGACTGACCTGGCACCGGAAACCTTCGACAAGAATGAAGGAGACCTGCGTGGCACCAACTCGGCCAAGTACGCTGTCCACAACTACGAAGACCGTTCTCGCCAGGAGATAATTCCTGCCAGCGATCTGTTCCTCGGCCACTTCGATTACACACCGCGTAAACTGCGTTCAGAAGACGTGCCAAGCGCTGAAGAGGTGTTGCATCACTTCAAAGAGCGTATGAACGGCCTGAACCAGGAACAGGCGCAGGAAGAGGCCAAACGCTGCATGAGCTGTGGCATGTGTTTTGAGTGTGACAACTGCGTAGTTTTCTGTCCACAGGATGCGGTATTCCGCGTCAAGCGTAACGAAAGCACCACAGGCCGCTATGTGGACACAGACTACAACAAGTGTATCGGTTGTCATGTATGTACCGATGTCTGCCCAACGGGTTATATCCAAATGGGGTTAGGTGAATAGGAGCTGAGATGCGTAGTTCTCTCATCAGCAACAGTACTCTCCTGATCCTGCTGGCGGCGCTTTTAGCGCCTGCCATGCAGGTGGCAGCCGAGAGTCAATTTGTGACCGAAAATTCGAAAGCCGCTTCGATGAAAAGCTGTGTGGCGCCAACCGATCAGATGCGCAGAAATCATATGGACTATCTGAAGCATGGTCGAGACGACACCGTCAGAGATGGCAAGCGTGGCATCGAATACAGTCTGTCAGAGTGTATTGAGTGTCATGCATCAAAGAGTCCCCAAGGCCAGTCGGTGCCGGTTAATGATGAGGGAGAGTTCTGTCAGACTTGCCACAGTTATGTTGCGGTGAGTCCGCCCTGTTTTCAGTGCCACAGAACAACACCTGACGCCGATGGCGGAAGTGCTAAGTTAGGCCACCATAGCGGTGACTCCAATCCGCACCAAGGCCTCGATATTCAACTGCCTGCTGGGATTCAGAGAGACTGAAGATGAGTAATAAGTGTAACCAGCCGAATATGGACCGTCGCAAGATGATTGGTGGCGCCATTGCTGCAACCGGTGCCATGACGATCGCACCCGGCGTTATTCTGCATGCTGCTTCCGTCAGTGAAGAGGCTTCAACCGGAGCTGACTCAAAACATCGCTGGGGCATGCTGATCGATAGCAACAAATGTGCAGAAGGGTGTAGCGCCTGTGTCGATGCCTGCAACAGTGAACATGGCCTGGAGGGTCATGACAGACCGGCCACCGATGCGGTTTGGATTCGGCCAGTTAAGCTGAAGGACAAACAGACAGGTCACGAAAATCGTCTGGTAATGATGTGCCAGCACTGCGAACACCCACCCTGTGTTGATGTCTGCCCGACCACTGCCTCCTTTAAACGTGCTGACGGCATTGTCCTGGTGGATCGTCATCGCTGCATCGGCTGTCGCTATTGCATGATGGCTTGTCCCTATAAAGCCCGTTCATTCATACATGAGACACTGACCGATCAATCGGTCAATGCCCCAAGGGGTAAAGGTTGTGTTGAATCATGCACACTCTGCGTACATCGAATTGATGAGGGTGTAATGCAGACCGCCTGCCAAGAGGCCTGTAGCAAAGAGGGGCACAATGCGATTCTTTTCGGTGACTTGAATGATCCGCAGAGCGAGATCAGCAAGACGCTAATATCCAACAACTCAGTACAGATCCGGGCCGACCTTGAGTTGAATACCGGCGTGCGATATCTCAACCTGTAATCTGAGGGGAGTTAGGATTTAAAAATGAGTAAGATGTACTACCGCGAACTCTACTGTGGTTCACCGACTAGATTCTGGTCCGGACTGGCCCTGTTGGGTACGATCATCATGATCGGACTGGGTGCTGCCTTCTACATGGAGCACAACGGTCACTGGGTAACCGGAATGTCCAACCAGATTGTCTGGGGTCTGCCGCATGTGTTCGCTATCTTTCTGATTGTTGCCGCTTCCGGCGCGCTGAATGTGGCCTCCATCGGTTCTGTATTCGGAGGTCCACTCTATAAACCGCTGGGCCGTTACTCCAGCTTGTTGGCGATCGGTCTGTTGGCTGGTGGTCTGATGGTACTGGTGCTTGATCTGGGGCGCCCGGATCGACTCATCGTTGCCATGACTCAATACAACTTCAAGTCGATCTTTGCCTGGAATGTCATTCTCTACTCCGGATTTTTTGCGATTGTCGGCATCTACCTATGGACAATGATGGATCGCACCGTCAGTAAGTATAAGCGTCCAGTCGGTTTCGCCGCTTTCTTCTGGCGTATCGCATTGACCACCGGTACCGGATCCATCTTCGGTTTTCTGGTAGCACGTGAAGCCTACGATGCAGCGATCATGGCGCCGATGTTCGTCATCATGTCGTTTAGCTATGGTTTGGCCTTCTTTATCGATACCCTGATTGCCGCTTACATCTGGGGTGATCGTGAACTGGGTGATTTCCGTTTGGCAAAACTGAAAAACCTGTTGGGTGTCTTCGTTGGAGCGGTACTCTATTTTACCCTGGCCTACAACCTGACCAATCTCTATATTACTCAGCATCATGGCATTGAGCGTTTCATTCTGCTCGATGGAGGAGTTTATACCCAGATGTTCTGGATCGGGCAGATCTTCATCGGTAGCATCATTCCGCTGTTTCTGATCTACTCCCCGGCATTTGAAAAATCCCGCTGGGCGATCGCTGCCGCATCCATAGCAGTGCTGATTGGTGGCTTCTTCCAGATCTACGTCATTGTGATCGGTGGTCAGGCCTACCCAATGAATCTTTTCCCTGGAAAAGAGGTAGTGGAAAGCGGTTTCTTTGACGGCCAGGTATTAAGTTATGTGCCTACCCTTCCTGAAGCAGCGCTTGGTGTAGCAGGTATCGCTGTCGCTCTGGCAATGGTTGCGGTTGGCGCTCGGGTATTCAAGGTCTTTCCTGAGACGCTGGAAGACTAATCATTCGCTCTTCCTGAGCGATCTGATACTGGTTTAGAAATAGAGATCCATCACCGCCCTGCGGTGGTGGATTTTTTATTTACAGCGTAGGATATATTCAGTTAATTACATAATCCTCAACAGCCGTGCCATCAATCTACATTTCAGCCGCACATAAATCTTCCGGTAAGACCACGCTCTCGATAGGACTGGTGCGAGCCTTGCGTGATCGTGGCGTTCGTGTACAGCCCTTTAAAAAGGGGCCGGACTATATCGACCCTCTCTGGTTAAGTACCGCCGCAGGCAGAGCTTGCTACAACTTGGATTTCTACACCCAAAGCCGGCCCGAGATCACCGAGAGTTACATCACACAGCAACATCAGAGTGATCTGGCGCTGATCGAGGGTAACAAAGGGTTATACGACGGTGTGGATGTGGCTGGTTCAAACAGCAACGCCGCCTTGGCGGTGCATCTGGGAAGCCCTGTTGTACTGGTGATCAACTGTCAGGGGATGACCCGGGGTATAGCACCACTATTGCTCGGATATCAGGCGTTCGACAAAGATATCCAGATCGCTGGGGTGATTCTCAATCAAGTGGGTGGCAGCCGGCACCAGTCGAAGTTGATTCAGGTGGTGGAACACTATACCGATATACCGGTATTGGGCGCCATACAGGCCGACCCCCAGCTGCAGATTGTTGAGCGCCATCTGGGGCTGATCCCGAGTAATGAGGAGCAGAGTTCGGAAAAGCTCATCGGTAGATTGGCGGAGACGGTCAAAGCAGAGGTTAACCTCGAGCGTTTTCTCGAAATTGCCGGCCGCGCTGAGCCGATTGGTGGTGCTCCCACACAAAATCCATTGGATTCTCGGCAGCCTTATCAAGGAATTAAAATCGGTCTGGCAAGGGATCAAGCCTTTGGGTTCTACTACCCGGATGATCTGGATAATTTCCGCGCACTGGGTGCGGAGTTAATCGAGTTCAATACGCTGAAAGAGCCGGAACTGCCTGATGTGGATGGTATTTTTCTTGGCGGTGGTTTTCCGGAAACGACCATGCAACAGATCGAAAACAACCCCCTCATGCAGCAGGCAATCGTCGGTTTCATCGAGCGGGGAGGGCCATTGTATGCGGAATGCGGTGGTTTAATCTATTTAACCCGGAGTCTGACCTGGCAGGGGAAAAAATGTAGAATGGCGGGTGTGATACCAGCCGATACGGTGATGCATGAAAAGCCACAGGGTCGAGGTTATGTGCGTTTGCGTGAAACCGGTAGCAGTCCCTGGCCTGATCTGACCGAACAGCAACGGGAGATCTATGCGCATGAGTTTCACTATTCAGCTCTGGTAGGGCTTGAGGCGAATCAGCATGACTATGCCTACAAGGTGGAGCGGGGCGTTGGTATCGATGGTAAAAACGATGGTTACGTCTACAAAAATCTACTGGCGAGTTATACCCACAGACGCAGCGTAGGCGGTAACAACTGGGTGGCACGTTTTCTGGCGCTGGTGGCGTCACTGAAAAACGTTTGATAAACAATAGGTGAACGATGTTTAAAATTACACCTCGAGCAGCCGAGCAGATCACACAGGCAGCAAAGATGGGCGGCACCGAAGGTATGGCGTTGCGGTTAGCGGCTCAGCAGAAGCAAGATGGCAGTTTTGATTATCTGATGGGATTCGATGATACCAGTGAAGAGGATATTCAGTTCGACTCGGAGGGTATCAGTATCATTATGACCCCCGAGTACTATGCATTGCTTGATGAGACCACGATGGATTTTGCTGAGCTGGATGATGGAGAGAGCGAGTTCATCTTCATCAATCCCAAGGATAGCAACTACTCGCCGCCAAAAGAGCCGATCCAGTAGGTCTCACTCTGATCTGTTGACATGGATCTATCAAGTGAAGATGCTCTGCGACTGAATGTTTTGCTGGCCAACAAACCGCAGGCCATCCGTATAGATGAATCAACCATGACCCTGCATGCTTTGACCGAAAAAGGTCAAAGCACCCTTAGCTTGAATCCCAACTGCCGGCAAGAGCTCTACCTACGCAAGGTGAGGGAGAGTCTATCGGGCCATGTGTTGGGCTCACCCGGCGGCTATCCAATCTATCTAAAGCGTTGGAGCCGCATGGGGCAGACCCGGGATGACAATCTCGAGCAGCTGCTGTTACTTGGCGAGCCGGAAGCCGTGGTTGCCATAACCTCGGCCAAAGGCTTGACCAATGAACTCGCCAGACGCGCCTGGTGGACGGCTCAGGAGCCGGACAATGCCAGAAGAATGTTGCAAAATTCAAAGGTCACCGCCGGAGATATGGGGCCTGAACTGGCCCGTTTTCTGATTGAATATTTGCCATTCGAGACAGAACCTTTGAGCATCGTCGAGAGTCTTCGTCTGGTGCTGCAACCTGGGCTGATCAGTGAGGAAGATCGACTCGATTTATGGCGACGCTGTGGCCGCAAGCCGACCTACTACCTGGGATTCCTGGCCAGTGTTCCCGATGATCTGCCAGAGTTACCACAAGCCAGACATCTCTCCGACGATGAAACCGCTGCTTGGCAGGTGCTGGCCGAGGCCGGCAATCGCTATGCCCGTTTAATGCAACGTATTTTCAGTGCTCAGGGTCAGGGTTTTTTACAAACGGTTTTGAAGGTGATGGAGAAACCGACCAACCAGGATGTGGTGACCCTATTGCTGGACGTGCTGCAGGACTATTTTTCAGAACTGCGTACCGATGAGAATCCGGATCTCACCCTGCCGCAGCTGCAGGATCAGGCCAACAGCCGGGTTGACCAGCAACTGGACGCCTGTTTAGCACAGCTGGCCGGCCGGGAGCAGGAGCTGCGAACTCTCTATCTGTTGTCAGGCATGGGCTACGCTGTGGTGCGTCCCGTGTTTAGCAAAACCGATGCAATCGGTAGTCTGATGCGAAAAAAGCTTGCCCCTGTATTCGATCCATTGAAGCAGCAGCTGCAGTTGTTACTGTAAAAACAGCAGCCGTTTTCGAAACGGCGCATCGGCATGGCTTGATCGGATATTCGGAGAGCCAATGGTAAGGATCATTTCAGACGTCGTCGGCCCTGATAGGCTGAGACATGTTGGATCAGGGTTTGAAATGGCAAATTATCCAGACTGTTGAATTGGTTCTTGGCCTGGCTGATCAGCCGAAAGACATCCTCGATGACTTCCGGGGTGGCTTGATCCGGAAAGAGCACTGAGAAGAGCCCGCGTAAACCACCCACCTGCAGACGCATGGCTTTACCATGGGGAAGAACCTCATTGTTATTATTTGATTTCAGGGCGAAACGGGCCTGATGGCGCAGTTTTTTCAGCAGTTCATTGCATTGGGCGTTGGCTTGATCGGAAATACAGTGGACGCCCTCTCTTTCTGCAATACAGATCTTTTTCGCCTGACTGCAGTTGCAATGACGGGAGAGCAGGCTTTTCTCATAGGCGCAAAACCGCTCATTCATCTCTCGATATGTTTGGCGAAATGCGTCCTGATCCATGATTATCCCGATTTATTGATGAAACGGTGAATCATACGCCGGTTCCGCTTGGAGGGTTTGCCCTGCACAGGCTGCGGCATGCTGGCCCTTTCCAATCGTTGAGTTTCAATCACCTTCTCTCGCTTGGCGATACTCTCCGGGCTCTCTTCATAAAAAAGTCGGGCTTCAGCCGCTGGTCGCCTTCGGTCAGCGGGCACACTCACCTGGATATCCCACTCTAGAGAGCCTTTATGAATTCTCAAGTGGCTTCCCACCATCACCTCTTTGCCCGGTTTGGTTCGCTGCCCATTGAGGTGTACCTTACCGCCATTGATCGCTTCAGCCGCGATCTGTCGGGTTTTGAAGAAGCGTGCAGCCCACAGCCATTTGTCGAGCCGCACCTTGGCTGTCAGGTTAAAGTTCGTCATCCACAATTCCCAGCAGCTGGTTGAGCTGCCCAGAGATCTCCATCGACGCCAGATCGTCATAGCCGCCCACATGAAAGTCATCGATGAAGATTTGTGGCACTGTGTGTCTGTTGCTGCGGCGCATCATTTCCTGCATGATCTCACGGTCATGGTCGATGCGGATCTCTTCATATGCAACGCCTTTGTTTTCAAGCAGGTGTTTGGCTCGAACACAATAGGGACAGATGGCAGTGGAATACATCACAACTTGCGGCATTAATGGGCTCCTCTAATAAACCTAACTAATTGTAATAGCAATAAAAATGCTTATTAAAATTCCAAAATAGTATCCTAACAGCAGGCTGAGTACACTTCTACCGTCGGACCGCTCAATTCTGCAGATAAGCCATGAAATTTTCCGGGTTGTTTAGCCGCTTCCATCAAACGACAGATAGACATGACACAATTATGGAACATCATTGCACGCCAGCAGAAAAAGAAGTTCATATTATTTGTGACAACTATGCCACGCACAAACATCCAAAAGTTCAAAGCTGGTTAAAGTATCACAAGCGATTTTCATCATAATCAAACACCTGCTATCAGAATGGAGCGGTCAACTGATTTTTTTAGGTTTAACCATCAGCCCCATATCTGAATCCAGGGCACCGTAACCGGAAGGTTGGTCGTGTCGGGCGGGGCGTCTTGGGTGGGGGTGTAGTAGTAATAGAGCTTACCGACGGTAAGCCACTTCTCGGTGGGGATTTTTACCGGGCGCGAATTGCCGGTAGACTTGTCATCATCCATGATAACCTCCTGCGTAGTTCAAACGATCTGCAAGACAATTCCGGGAGAGTGTTCTATAACATTTCTGATGCACAAACGCTTTGGGTATAGAGATACCTCCCACAGCCACTGTCGTTGCGCGTGTTACCGACAGTAGGCTGTTGTCCAACTACCTGAACCCATTCGCTGAAATCCGGCCCCATGAACACAATGGACTCAAACACCAAACCCCTGAAACCCAGAATCCTGGTCGTCGACGATGAACCCTTCTATCTGGAACTACTGACCGACGCCCTGTCCGCTCACTACACGATATCGGTGGCGAAAAATGGTGCTCAGGCGCTGCGTAGGGCACAGGGTGGCACACGCCCAGATCTGATTCTGCTCGATGTCATGATGCCCGAGATGGATGGCTACGAGGCCTGCAAACATCTCAAAACCAATCCACTGACCGAAGAGATACCAGTGATCTTTCTCACCGCCATGAACGAAGAGACCAACGAGATCAAAGGCTTTGAACTAGGCGCTGTGGACTACATCACCAAACCGATCAGCCTGCCGATTCTTCACAGTAGGGTGCAATCCCAACTGGCGCTCTCGGAGCAACGAATTGCACTGGAACATCTGGTTCGAGAGCGAACTGAACAGATCGAGCGTACCAAAGACGCCGTGGTCTACAGCATGGGCGCCCTCGCCGAGGCACGCGACGAAGAGACCGGCAACCATGTGTTGCGCACCCGGGAATATGTCAAGCTACTCGGGTATGCGCTGGCACAGCGGGACAACTACCGTATGCAGCTCAGCGAACGCACCATACACCTGATCTCTCGAGCTGCCCCGTTGCACGACATCGGCAAGGTTGGAGTGCCTGACAAGGTGCTGCAGAAACAGGGCAAACTGAATGATGAGGAGCGTCAACTGATGAACCAGCATGTCACCCTGGGACGCGACGCGATCGTCAGTGCCGAACGCCACATTGGCGCCACCAGCTTTACTTCGGTAGCTAAGGAGATTGCTTACTGTCACCACGAAAAATGGGATGGCAGCGGCTATCCACAGGGGCTCAAGGGTCAGCAGATTCCGCTCTCCGCCCGTATGATGGCCCTGGCTGATGTATACGACGCCCTGGTCTCCCGTCGCTACTACAAGCCTCCCATGGCACATGCCGATGCCCTGGCAATGATCGTC
>JARRQD010000105.1:0-10295 GCA_037382205.1 Candidatus Thiodiazotropha sp. | reverse complement strand
GTAGTGAACGGCATCCAACAGGCCTCATTGAGACCGGAGGAGATCCCCCCCGGACTATCAGACTACTCAAGCAATCAACTTAACCGCAATCTCCTGCCCCCACTTGGCGGATGCCACATACTCATCCATCTTGTCGAAGTTGAGATACTTGTAGATCTCCGGCGCCATGGAGTCGATCTTGGCGGCGTAAGCCATGTACTCTTCCACAGCATGCGTCACTCAGCAGTTTTAAACCGCCGGGAATCAATAGCTTGCGCAACACACCATCATGAAGTCACAGAGCACTCAGCGACGATGAATCCAGATTAGTGACTCAATCGCCGTCAAATACCCGGCCAAGGCCGCCAAGTACGGATCCTTCACCTTTGTCTCCACCGCCAGCGGAAGGCGCATTGGCCAATATTCGGTCTGCCATGCGGGAGAATGGCAGACTCTGCAGCCAGACTTTGCCATGCCCCTTAAGGGTAGCCAGAAACAGACCCTCGCCGCCGAACACCAGCGACTTCAAGTTACCGGCCCGCTGGATGTCGTAGTCAATACCATTGGTAAATCCAACCAGACAACCGGTATCCACCCGCAGAGTCCCACCAGTGAGCTGTTTTTCCACAATGGTGCCGCCGGCCTGAATGAAAGCCATGCCATCCCCTTCCAAGGCCTGCAGGATAAACCCCTCGCCGCCAAACAGGCCTGTGCCAATCCGTCGATTGAAGGCAATATCCACCTTAGTACCCAGCGCCGCGCAGAGAAAGGCATCCTTCTGACAAGTCACCTTCTCACCCAGTTTCGCCATATCCAGGGGTACGATATTGCCCGGATAGGGGGCTGAAAACGCAACACGCTGCTTGCCTGATCCCCGGTTGGTAAAGTGGGTTGTAAAAATGGACTCCCCCGTGAAGACCCGCTTTCCGGCTGAAAACAGCTTCCCCATCAAACCCTCATCAGGATTGGAGCCATCACCCATTTTCGTTTCGAAATCGATCCCCTCTTCCATGTAGGTCATGGCCCCTGCCTCAGCAATGACTGTCTCTCCCGGATCGAGTTCCACCTCGACCAATTGCATCTCAGAACCCATAATCTCATAGTCAACTTCGTGACAACGCATTGCTAGAACCCCATTATTCGCCGTTATTGATGGATATTTGTTTAATTCGTCAGTTTGAGCGATATCAATAGTTCATCGCTATGAAACTTTGACGACAAAGTTGTGACAAATGACAGCGAAGCCTTGAAAAAGTTGCTCAGCACAATCGTACTGGGATAGCTACACTGCCTTTCACCTAGGCTAATAATTAACAGATTAGATTTGCTAAATATAGGATAATGGCTTGTTAAAACAACTAACTAATCAAAAAGTAGCAATGATTCATCACCGTACCCTAAGCTGGCTTTTCCTGGCAGCCACCACCCTGATTTTGGAACTTGCGGCACTCTATTTTCAATATGCCATGTCGCTGGAGCCCTGTGTGATTTGCGTCTATCAGCGAGTCTCTGTGATTATGCTCTTTCTGGCATTTATCATTGGTGCAGCCGCTCCCCATATCACACTGATACGTGGGTTCAGTTATCTTATATGGGCTGGCGCAGCCCTGTGGGGACTCTATCTTTCACTGAAGCAGTCTGGGCTTCAACTGGGCATTATTCCGCCTTCCATGAGCTGTGATGTGAATGCAAAATTCCCTGACTGGCTAAAACTTGATGAGTGGCTTCCTGCCATCTTTCAGCCTTCAGGTTTCTGTGATGATATACAGTGGCAATTTCTCAGTCTCAGCATGGCCCAATGGTTGATCATCATTATGGCAGGTTACCTGCTGATACTCTCACTGTTTATTTTTTTGGATGTACGCGCTAGGCTGAACCGGCCATAAGCCACTCAGCACTCCTTTAACAGTTCACTGCCATAGTAAGCTTTGTAAAACTGCAAAGCGGCTCTGCCACTCTTTGAGCCGCCTCTTGCCATGGCAAAATGTTTGGCGGCCTCATGCAACCTATCCCGATCACCGGAAAAGTCTTTGAAATAGTGATCGATAATGGTCAGGTATCCCTCCCAGTTGACCGGATAGAAAGAGAGCCATAAGCCAAATCGGTCAGAGAGCGCCAACTTCTCCTCCACGCTATCTCCAAGATGCAGGTCACGCCCTACCAACACCGCATCCTGATTATCCTGCATCGATTCCGGTAACAGGTGACGACGGTTGGAGGTCGCATAGACCAGCACATTCTCCGCAGCCGCCTCGATTGAACCATCCAGGACGCTCTTTAAAGCCCGGTAAGAGGCTTCACCCTGCTCAAACGTCATGTCGTCGCAAAAAACGATGAATTTTTGCGGCAGTTCCCTGATATCATCAACGATCTCCGGTAATTCCACCAGATCGTTTCGATCCACTTGAATCAACCTGAGCCCCTGATTGCAATAGCTGTTGAGCAGCGCTTTGATCAATGAGGACTTACCGGTACCACGAGCCCCCCAGAGCAAGGCATTGTTCGCTCCGGCAGCGTTGAGAAAACGCTCAGTATTGCCAATCAACTGCCGTTTCTGCTCATCAATACCAACCAACTGGGAGAGCTCAATCGGGTCGATGTGTTCAATACCGCGCAGATAGCCTTGACGTGGACGCCAGACAGCGGCATAGATCTTCTGCCAATCGATTGACATGTTGCGTTAACTCCCCCGTTTATGCATCTATTCTCTCTAGCCCAATCATTCAGGCAGAGTTTTCCCATTGCGATTGAGAGAGCGTTGGCCTGACTCATTGATCAAAGCTTTACACTCCACAGATTAGAATTCAACTCTCCGCCACAACCACACAATTACGCCCTTTCGCCTTGGCTTCATAGAGGGCATAGTCAGTACGCTTAAAACAGTGATCAAGTATTTCACCAGGCTGAAATCGTGAGACACCAAAACTGGCGGTTACCACCAGCCGATTATCGATCAGGGTCATAGGATTGCCCGACAGATCATCACACAATCGTTGCGCCAGCTGCTTGGCTTCCGCCAGCTCGGTCTCCGGGCAGAGGATCATAAACTCTTCACCACCCCAACGCCCCAGCTCATCCGCCTCCCGAATTCGGCTCTTCAGATGTTGGACGATGTATTTCAAAACCTCATCACCAATATCGTGGCCATAGCTGTCATTGATCTGTTTGAAGTGATCCACATCAAGCAGGATGATGCAGAAGCTTCCAGTACCCCGTTCGGTCTGTGAAACCACCTGTTCTAAGCGCCTGGTCATGGCTCGCCGGTTGAGTGAGTTGGTCAGATAATCGATGCGTGATGTCTCTTCGAGCATCTGCTCCACATGCTTTCTTTCGGCAATCTCGTTTAACAGTTTTTCATTGGTCTGAACCAGCTCCATGGTACGGCTCTCTACCCGATTCTCCAGATCATCATGGGCATTGCGAAGGGCCAGCTGGTTCGCCTCGATCTGTTGCTGCTTAATCTCCAAGCGTTGTGACATTAAATCGAAAGCGCGTTCCAATTGATCAATTTCATCCCCATCGCTCTGTTTACCGTCGCTCTGCTCTACGGGGGCGATTCTGGCGAACTTGGTGGTTAAATGAGAGATTCGGTAAGTCAGGTTCTGTGACAGCAATCTACTGAATATCATCGCCAGTATCACAGACAGGGCCAAAGACAAAAGGCCCGCCAGGTGGATCTGTTCAAATTTCTGCTTCACCTCTTCCGCATGCATATCGATGCCGATTAGATAGTCGTCTTTGCCAGCTTGAATCGGCGCGTACCCCGACAGGAACACGCCCCATCGATCTTCAGTCAGCTCATGATCAACCGAGGGACGAAGAAATCCTTCCATTAAAGCATCGAGGTCAGGCTTATAGATTTCACCGGGCGAGGCTGGCTCCTGCACATCCGAATCGAGCACGAACAACGCTTTGTCATCCACCTTTCGCATGACATAGATAAAGGCGATATCCGGATTGGTTTTTACATAACCACGGAGTTGCTTGATGTACCTCTGGTAGCTGGGTAGTGAAGTGTCCTTTTCTGCTCTGATCTCGTCCAACGCGGCATCCTGCAAACCGCTACTGATCAAAGATGCACTGTTCTTTAGCCGCGACTGCAGGGCTTGCATCAGGTTCTCGATGGCGCTGTGGTAGAAGTAGCTGCCGACACTGCCGGAGATCAGAATAATGGCAGCAAAGTGACTTAAAAACAGCTTAGTCTGAATGGTAAATCTCATGGGAAGATATTCTGTATTTTATAACTTCTCGCAAAGTAACTAGAGGGGCACTCTCGGAACGGCTGCAATCAGTTGTTGGGTATAGTCGTTTTGTGGATTGTTAACAATATCCTCAGTCCTTCCCTGTTCAACAATCTGTCCCTGATACATCACCGCAGTACGATCGCTGACATACACAACAACGCCAATGTTATGCGTGATGAACAGCAGAGTAAGATTGTGTTGCCGACGAAGCGCCAGCAGCATTTTCAGTATCTCAGCCTGCACCGATACATCCAGTGCACTGGTGATCTCGTCACAGACAATGAATGAAGGTTCAAGCGAGAGCGCCCTGGCGATACCGATGCGCTGACGCTGACCACCGGAAAACTCATGGGGATAGCGCCACAGGGCATCCTCATCCATCTGCACCTGCTGCAGCAGATCCCGGGCGAGCTCGATACGCGCCTCATGGTTCTCACCGATACCGTGCACCTTCATCGGTTCAGTAAGTATCGCCGCAATACTCAAACGGGGATTCAATGAGGAGATCGGGTCTTGAAAGATGATCTGCATATTCCGCCGGAACTGCCGCAACTGGGCCGGCTTCATCTCGGTGATATCGGTATTGTCAAAGGTGATCTGACCAGCGGTCGGTTCAGTCAGCCGGAGGATGCCGCGGCCCAGGGTTGTCTTACCGCTGCCTGACTCGCCCACCAGGGCGAGGATCTGACCTCGCGGAATCTCCAGGTCGACCCCATCCACCGCTTTGACCTGATCGACAACCCGGCGCAACAGCCCTTTTCTGACTGGAAAATGGATCGCCAGATTATCCAGCCTGATCAAAGGTTGTTGATCTTCAACGGCCTGATGAGGTTCGCTTCGCGCCAGATTTTCCGGCAGCGCGGCAATCAATGACTGGGTATAGTGATGCGCCGGCTTGTGGATGATCTGCTCAGTCGTGCCGGTCTCCACCAGCTTGCCCTTTTGCATCACCCCAACCCGGTCCGCAATCTCCGAGACCACACCGAAATCGTGGGTGATGAACAGAATCGCCATCCCGGTACGCTGTTGCAGCGCCTTCATCAGACGTAGGATTTCACGTTGTACTGTCACATCCAGTGCGGTTGTCGGTTCATCCGCAATCAGTATGTCCGGCTCGCAGGCCATCGCCATGGCGATCATTACGCGTTGACGCTGACCACCGGAGAGCTGATGAGGGTAGCTGTTGACCCGAATCTCAGGATCTGGCAACTGCACGTCCCGCAGGGCGTTCATCACCCGATCCCAGGCTTGGCTGGCCGATAACTGAGGAAAATGGAGCTTGACCGCTTCCAGTATCTGCTCACCGATGGTAAAAACCGGATTGAGAGAACTCATCGGTTCCTGAAAAATCATTGCTATCCGACCACCGCGGATTAATCGCATCTTCGAAGCATCTAATCCAGTCAAATCAACGGCCTGCTGATTGCCACCCTCGAACAGTACCTGACCACTCTGTTTCTGCAAACCGGACTGCGGCAGCAACCGCATAATCGAGAGCGCAGTAATCGATTTGCCACTCCCGGATTCGCCGACCAGACAGAAGGTCTCCCCTCGTTCGATCTCGAAGTCGACGCCATCCACCGCTTTGATCGGCTCCGGTTGGTGTTTAAACCAGGTATGCAGTTGTTTGATCGACAGCAGCATCAGTTCGCCTTGCTTAAGTAGGGATCGATGGCGTCTCGCAAAGACTCACCGATCAGGTTATAGGCAAACACGGTGAAAAAGATGGCTCCGCCTGGAAAAGCCGCCATCCACCAGTTGAAACGGGAGGATTGTACCGCCTGATTGAGCATCTCCCCCCAGGAGGGATCATCCACCAAGCCCAGTCCAAGAAAACTCAGGGTAGCCTCTGCAAGGATCGCTGAGGCAACACCGAAACTTGCCGCCACCAACACCGGCCCCATGCCATTGGGCAACATGTGTCTGAACAGTATAGAGGGTAACGGCAGGCCCGCCGCCTCGGCCGCCTGAACAAAATCCTGTTTTCTCAGGCGCAGGAACTCGGCCCGCACATAACGAGCGTAACCTGGCCAGCTGGTGATGCCGATGATCACCATCATGATGTAGAGACTGCGACCGAAAAAAGCCACAAAGGTGAGCAGTAGAAACAGCGTAGGCACCGCTTCGAAGATCTCCACCAGGCGCATTCCAAGCATATCCACGATGCCGGAAAAATAGCCCATCAAACCGCCGATGACCACACCGATCGCCATCGCGATACCAGTAGCGATAAAGCCAATGCCGAGGGCGATCCGGGAGGCGTGAATCATCCGGCTGAGTACATCAGCGCCATTCTGTTCGGTGCCGAACCAGTGGGTACGCTCTACTTGTGACAACGGCTCTTCCAATCCGGTATCCCCCAGGTCCCGCTGATAATCCTTAGGTGAATAGGGAACCGGAGCAAACACCACCCAGTCATAGGTACCCGCACGCTCTGCCACCCGATACTGCTCATAGATGACCAGTTTGGGTGGATCCACAAAGTCATAAGCCAATCCCCCACCGATACTCAACATGAACAGCAACAGAGTCAGTTTTCGGCCAGCGCTGATTCGCCAGGGCTATAACAGCAGCAGACTGAAGAAGGCAATCAGAAACAGCACATCCTCAGCTTGAAGATAGCTCAATACCGGACTGCTCAGCTCACCGTTTTGACTCAGCAACAGCGGAAAACTGCTGGCCAGAAACGGCGCAAAAATACCGACCAGCGCCAATAAGGCTACCCAGCTCAGGCCGAGTCTTGCACCCCAGCGAACGAATGTCTGACCCAGTATCCTACGCCAATAGCTTTGGCGCTGTGCAACTCGATCAGTCATAACTCACTCTCGGGTCGGCCAGTGCATAGAGCAGATCGGCGAGCAGATAGCCCAGCAGGGTAAGCATGCCGCCGATCAGGGTGATTGATAATACCAACTCCCGGTCTCTGGTCTGCACCGCCTCGACGGCCAGTTTGCCCATCCCTTCGATACTGAAGATGCTCTCCACGATAATCGACCCCGCCAGCAGACTGGGCAGCAGACTGGCGGCCACCGTAATCAGGGGCAGCAGGCTGTTGCGAAACACATGCCGCCACAGCACCACCGACTCCGCCAAACCTTTTGCCCTGGCTGTGCGGGCATAGTCAGATAGCAGGTTTTCCAAAACTGAGGTACGGGTCAGTTTCGCCAGACCAGCAAAACCGCCATAAGAGAGGCACAGTACGGGGAGCGCCAGATGCCAAAGCCGATCGAATAGAAAGCCTCTCAACCAACTCCCTTGCATGCCATACGCAGCCACAAACAAGCCGACCAACAGCGCACTGCAGAGAAAGCCCAATTGGCGCATCAGCAGATAGTCGGTACTGGCCAACCAACCGGCCAACAGGGCAAACAGCAGTGGCATCAGGACAAGCAGGGAGAGGGATTGCTGGGTCTCGGGCAGCGCCTCGACCATCCTATAACCCAACACCATCCAGCAGAGGGCAAGAAACAGAATGCGCAAAGGCTTAGAGCGGCTGCGCCCGATACTCATAAACAGCACCATGCAGAACAGCAGACAGAGAAACAACAGCCCGACATCCCAGAGACTCGACCAGTGGGGCAGGAAAACCTGATCCAACACAAGTCGGTCACTCAGGCCCGCCGTGGGAAACCAGTGCCAATACTGCTGATTGGCAAAGAAACCGATCAACAACACCCCGGCCAGCATGGTGGGCACCGACCAGAGCGCCAACATCACGATACCACTGCTGACATCGAAGGAGCGACCCCGCTCCACAGCGGCCCGCACCCCCACCAGCAGGGCCAGCATATAAACCAGCGGAATACTCAGGACATTCAACAGCACGGTGATCGGCACCCGCTCCGCCAACAGATCCGTAACCGGACGACCGTAGCGGAAGCTGCGGCCAAAATCAGCGCCTTTGCTGAAGGAGAATCCGCTCATCTGGTTCTCTTCATCGAATACAAAACCGATCGGAGAGACATTGTTCAGCCAGCGCAGGTATTGCAGATAGGGGGGATCATCCAGACCATAGAGTCGATTGTAGTAGGCCTCGATCTCCTGCTTGGCCTCCGGATCCAGGTTTTGCCCCTCCACCAGACTCTGAGCACTGATTCCGCCGGGTGATGAGGCCATCACCACGAACACTACCAGCGTAATCCCCAGCAGAGTGGGGATCATCAGCAGTACTCGTCGAATCAGATAGGTCAGCATTGAGGATTACTGGTGATAGCGCTGTTGATCCGCCGGTACATAGGTCTCTACCGGCAGGTTATTCAGATTCAGACCCAGTTTGGTCGGTATAACGTTATGAATCCGCCGGTCGATGAAGACTAGGCTCTTGCTGCGTTTGAGGAAGGTATAGGGTTGATCGAAGTAGAGCTCCCGCTCCGCTGCCTTCCACAGGGGCATTCGCTGCGCCTCATCCACTGTCGCCCTTGCCTCATCGATGAGTTTGTCCAACTTCTCATTACGGTAGCTGATAAAGTTATTACCCCCATCGGCAATCTGACTGCTGTGAAACATCTGATAGAGATCGGTCTCTAGACCGCTGGTCCAACCTAGGGTGATCGCATCAAAATCCCGCTTATTCATCAGGTCGATCATTACCGACCACTCGGTAGGTTTGGGTTGTAAAAGAATCCCAACCCGGGCCATCAGGTCCTTGAGAAAGAGCACCATTCGGCCGGTATCGTCACTCCCTTTAAAATAGACCAGATCAAACTCAAAAGGGACCCCTGACTCGTCTTCGAGTATCCCGTTACCGTCCCGATCGGCATAACCCGCCTCTTTGAGCAGCGCCATGGCTTTACGCTGATCGTAGGGTCTTGCTAGTAACTCAGGGTTGTGCTGTTTACTTGTTGCCGTGAAAGGACTCATCGCCAATTCTGCATAGCCGAGAAAGATCTCCTCGTTGATCCGTTCTCGGTCGATGAGGTAGGTCATGGCTTGTCTGACCTTGGTATCGGCAAAACGGGTGGGGGTGTCGCCTCTTTGTTGATTCCAACCGATATAGCTGTAACCCGCAACCGGGCTCATATACTCCCAGTGCTCCGCCTTTTGCGCCAGATCCTTATCCTCGACCAGCTGCTTGAACTCTCTCGGGCGGGAGACATAGGTATCGATCTCACCATTGCGGAACGTGGTCAACCGGGCGCTGTCGTTTTCGATGATGCGCCACAAAAGACGGTTGTAGGCGGGTTGCACCGGCCCCCAGTAACGGGGATTTCGTTGCAGTTCGATGATGCCTTTGTCCGGTGACCAATTGGTCGGGTCTTCCAGCCGGTAGGGCCCGGATCCCAGCAACAGCCCTTTCGATTGGTTAAAGCTATTGGGCTTTTCCAGATAGGGCTCATAGAAGTGTTTGGGCATCACCGAGATTCCCCCCGCCAGTGCCAGGGCGTTGAAATAGGGCTCAGCGAACTGAAATTTTACTGTCAGTCTATCCAACACCTCAACAGATTCTATCTTCGAGTAGTAGGCCCGTTCCCTGGGCGCCTTGATCGCTGGATTCATGATAAAGTTGAAGGTGAACGCCACATCCTCGGCAGTAAGTGGTTTTCCGTCAGAAAAGCGCAGCCCGTCGCGCAGTTTAAAGACAAAGGTCAAACCGTCCTCACTGACCTCCCACTCTCTGGCCAGCAGGCCTTCCCACTCCAGGGTATCCACATTGCGCGTCAGCAGACTCTCTTGGATATATTCCTGCACAGTGGAAGCATAGGCATCTTCTGAAATAAATGGCGTAAGCGATTTCAGATTGACCCCAAAGGCTCTCACCAGCCAGTCGCCCTCGGCGTAGTCCACTTTATAACTGACCTGATAGGCCCGCTGAAAGGCCGCAGCAACCTTCTCGACGCCTTCTGTCTGGGATTGGGCAGCGAGATTCACGCCACTCTCCACCCGTTTATCCAATGCTCTAAGTTGCATACCGATGTTACGGATATCAATGGCCTGTTCCTGCATCAGCTGCTCCATCTGCGCCATCTTCTGCCACTGCCGGTCGACCATGTACATAGCCAGAATAATGGTGATGAGGATCACCGCAAGTCCACCAAAAGAGAGGATGTCCCGGCCGTTTAAGCGACGCTGCAT
>JARRQD010000104.1:0-18641 GCA_037382205.1 Candidatus Thiodiazotropha sp. | reverse complement strand
GATACTCGGCCGGGGAGAGATGCAAGGGGGTGTCATTGATCAGTACGAGGTGTTTTACAGGATCAATCGCCAAACCGCGAAAAGCGATGGCCTGTTGTTCAGATGAGCCGCTTGATCGACGCAATACGGCTTTGATCCGCGCCACCATCTCTTTGGTGGAGAATGGTTTCGTGATGTAGTCATCCGCACCGCTGTCCAGGCCGATGACCTTATCCGCTTCATCCGCTTTGGCGGTCAGTAGAATGATTGGGATCGAGTCTGAAGATTTCTGTTTAAGCTCCTTGGTGAGCTCCAGTCCTGAGCGCCCAGGTAGCATCCAATCCATGAGGACAAGGTCATAGATATTATCAGCCAGCAACTTACGGGCATCCTGAGCATTGTCGGCTTCACTCAGGGTAAAACCCTTTGGTTCCAATGCAAAGCGGATCATCTCACGAATCTCCGGTTCATCTTCTACAATTAGGATTTTCGGCATTGGAGCCCATCGAATTGGTTGCGTTCGAAAGCTGTCTTGGTAGACCTGTTTGTGAGATTGTACCTTATCAATGGCAAATTCTTTAACGATGCTTTAGTAAAAGGGGCGAGATGCTGATTAGCATTATTAATTGATAAGAATAAAAATTTTATAGCCCATCGTAACATGGAGTTGCTTTTAATAACCAACTGATTAATAAAGAATTATGTTGTGGATATCTTATTCGATGGTCGATCTCGTGGTGGTAGGCTTCAAATAAGGTGCTGGGATTACTTGTGATTCAAGTCGCCAATAGAGATAATCATAACTGGGCCAAATCTGGCGTAATTTATAAGCAACTTCGTGGAAAGTTATCTAATTTTGGTGGTACTGCTCGTGCTGTCGGGCGTCTTCTCTGGTTCTGAGACAGCTCTGGTATCCCTATCAATGGCTCGAGCAGAGGCATTATACAAGGAGGGTAGAAGCGGTTCTCATGCCCTATATATCCTGAAAAAAGATCCCAGTCGTATGCTGATCACGATTCTGATCGGCAATAACGTGGTCAATATTGCAGCCTCGGCGATTGCCACCGTGATTGCGACGGACTATTTCGGTGATAGTGGTCCTGGTATCGCTGTTGGTGTGCTCACCATCGTCATCCTGGTATTCGGTGAAATCACCCCGAAGAGTCTGGCGACCCGGTTTTCCGAGCGCATTTCCCTGGGTATTGCCCCCCTCATCTATGGTTTCATGCGCCTGATCTATCCGTTGGTTTGGCTGTTTCTGCAGTTCACCAACTTGGTGCAATCTTCCACCAAAGCGATGGATGATCCACTGATTACAGAATCAGAGGTGATCACACTCATTGAGCATGGTGAGGAGGAGGGTGTGATCGACACCGGTGAGCGGGAGATGATCGAACGTATCTTCAACTTCAACGATCTGAAAGCCGAGGATGTTATGACACCCAGGCGTCAGGTGTTTCGTCTGGATGGCCGACGCTCACTGCGCGAAGTGCTGCCGGACATTTTGGGCGAAGGGTATTCCCGAATCCCGGTCTACAGTGAGGACCCGGATGAGATCGTCAGTGTCATCATCCTGCGTGATCTAATTGGTATCATCGCCAAGGGTGATCTGGATTTGGAGATCAATGAGCTGGGTCAAGAGCCCCTGTTCACCTCTTCAAACACACCCATCGATGAGTTGATTCGAACCCTGAAAAACAAAAGTACGCACTTGGCTGTGGTGGTTGATGAGCATGGCGCCATGGTGGGGGTTATCTCGCTCGAGGATATGCTTGAAGAGCTGGTGGGGGAGATTTATGACGAAAGTGATGAGAAACCTGAAGATCTGATCGTTCTTGAGGAGGGGGATATCCTGGTGAAGGGTACGGCCGAGTTGCGCATTGTGGAGGAGTTTTTCTCCATAGATATTCCAGGCAAACCCACCGACACCATCAACCGTTGGTTACTGGAACACACCGAACGGATTCCTGTAAAGGATGAGACCTTCGAATTAGACGGTTTGATGGTGCGGGTCGAAGATGCTTCAACTCGGCGAATTCATCAGGTGGTGTTGAGCAGGATCGAGGCGAGCGAAGAGAGTCGGCGCGAAGATACCCAGGCGGAAACCTGATCCGCTTCTACACTTTTAAGCGATCTGCAAATTTTGCGGTCAATTGCCGCCGTTCTGGTTGTGATTTTTCAGGCGATGTTTGAAGTGGGTCATCAGCTTTTCACGCATACGTTTCTCACGATGCTTTTTGGCCGCTTCCAAGCGCCTTTCCGCTACCCCAATCAGTGTCTCCTGGCAATTGAGTGACTTATCGTCCTCTGCCGGTGTGCGGCGAATATAGGTGCCATCGGATTGCATATCCCAGGCATTGTGCTTATCACCCAGTTGAACATCCAGGATCAGGCGCAGCTCCTGCCTTAACGCCGGGGCTTCTACAGGCACCAGCACTTCGACCCGCTGCATCAGATTACGCTGCATCAGGTCGGCTGAACCGATGAAATACTCTTCATCACCGCCATTGTGGAAGTAGGTGATCCGGGAATGCTCCAGGAAACGTCCTACGATACTGACCACGCTGCCACTCTCACTCAGCCCTTTGATACCGGGACGGAAGCGGCAGGTGTCACGAACGATCAATTCGACTTTTACCCCCGCCTGAGTGGCCTTGTAGAGTGCTTTGACGATATCCTGGTCCTCCAGAGCATTCATTTTTAACTGTATGTGGCCGGTGGCTGACTTCTGGTGGATTTTGATCTCCCGTTCGATCTTGTTCAGCAGCGACTGTTTCAGAGTATAGGGTGCTGCCAATATCTTTCGATAACTGGGCGGCGGAGAGTAACCGGTCAGGTAGTTGAACTGTTCAGTAAGGTCTTTACCGATCTCCTCGTCACAACCCAATAGGCCGAGGTCGGTGTAGAGGCGCGCCGTACCGGCATGATAATTACCTGTACCTATGTGGTAATAACGGCGTAACTGAGAGTAATCCTTACGGATTACCATGATCAGTTTGCTATGGGTCTTCAGTCCAAGAACCCCGTATGTGACATGTATGCCTGCCTGCTCAAGCCGTCTGGCCCAACGAATATTCGCCGCTTCATCAAAGCGAGCCTTCAGCTCAACCAGAACCGCAACCTGTTTTCCATTGCGCGACGCCTTGATCAAAGAGTTGAGTACGTTGCCATCCGCGGAGGTGCGATAGAGTGTCATCTTTATTGCCAGTACCTTTGGGTCTTCCGCTGCAGTACGCAGAAAACGTTCAACTGTGGTACTGAACGATTCATAGGGGTGCTGTAATAACAGACCTTGATGATCGCGCAGGATGTGAAAGATGTTGCGTCTGTCGTGGGCCAGTTGTGGATGGTCGACCGGATGGTGGGGGGCGTCATGCAGTTCCGCTAGATTGAGTTTGGTTAGCTCAAACAGATCCCGCAGCGCCATCATACCCTCAATGGTATAGACATCCTGCTCTTCATTAAGACCCAGTTCGGCCGCCAACATGCCACGGTGTACCGAATTCATGCCGTTAGAGATCTCTAGCCGTACGATCGGGGCGAAATGACGTTCCCGCAATTCGGTCTCAATGGTTTCCAGCAGGTCATTTGCCGCCTCTTGATCGAGTTCCACATTGGCATTGCGGGTAACCCGAAACAGGTCGCAGGATTCGATCTCCATGCCCGGAAACAACATATCCAAGTTATTGGCGATTAGATCGTCCAGGGTAACATAGGTGTAATCGTCACCAACTTGGATCAGCCTTGTCGAGACATCCTGACTGACCGGGACTTTAACCCTTGCCATATGCAGATCCTGTCCACCAGGAAAGCGCAGTGTCACCAGCAGATTGAGGGTCAGATTGGAGATGAATGGAAAGGGGTGGCTTGGATCCATCGCCAGGGGGGTCAGCATGGGGAAGATATTCTGTTGAAAGTGTTCCCGTAATTTCTCCTGTTGAGACTCACCAAGAGAGTTGTATTCGGTAATGCGGATCTGTTCCTCTGCGAGTACCTCTAGCAGCTGGCTATAGGTCTGCTGTTGGATCAGCTGCATCTCCCGGGTAACTTTGTGACACTCTTCGATCTGTTGCATCGGGGTTCTGCCATCGATACTCGGAAGGCTAATTCCAGCGGCGACTTGCTGCTTCAAGCCGCCGATGCGCTTCATGAAAAATTCATCCAGGTTGTTGCTGACAATGGCCAGGAACTTGACCCTTTCAAGGAGAGGGTTTTTCTCGCTGGAGGCTTCAGCCAGTACCCGGTGGTTAAATTCAAGCCAGGTGAGCTCCCGGTTTAAATAGAGGCTGGGGTCATCGAGATCGAACTCGATTTGCTCATTACTTGCCTGGCTCTCAGTCGGTTGTAATGGTTCTGTAATCTGTTCTGGATTGTTCATGTTGAGAATATATTTTAGTCACTCGATAGAGTTTGGGCTGTGATTTAACAGCCAATGATGTGGCTGGCCCATTGTATTTAAGTATATGTCCTGGAATCGTATTTGTGGAACTGTTTGTTGGGATTGTGGATTTCTCGTTTTCAGAAAATATAAGCAGCGTCTTTCGGTCTGAAATTTTCCAATCGGTTCATCTGATCCAGCAAGGTTATCAAAAAACCCAGGCTGTTGATCCGACCCAGGCCACCTGTGGTGCAAGCCGACTCTGAGAAGCTTTTACAGCCGTCCACTCGGCCGCAAGGATTGTAGATTAGACTGGGAATGGGATCGCCGCAGTGGCGTCCGGTATTGCTATCTGTGCTGTGGTCGGCGGTGATGCCGATTACCAGTTCATCACTGATCAAGGGTGTGATCGCATCATCAATTTTTGACAGTATCTCCCGTTTGCCAATGGGATCCAGGTCGTGTGAGGCAATGTCGGTTGCCTTGATATGCAGATAGACCAGATCATTCTCTTTCAATGCATTGAGTGCAGTCTGCACTTTGCCCTGCAAATCGGTATCTTTGGTTGCCGTGAAACGGGAATTCTCATACAACTGGTAACCCAGCAATTTGCCAAATCCGAGCACCGTTCGTTCGCCGGAAATTATCGCCGCATCGATTTTCAGGTGGCGGAGCAGGGATTTAATCTTTGGCAGCTTGCCAGGGCTGCGGCAAATAATACCATTGGCCGGATGAAGAGCATCTTTCCGGCGTTGTTGATTGATCGGGTGTTGATCCAGTCTTTCGTAGACAAGCTCGGTCATTCGATTGATGCAGCGAGCTGTCCTTTCAGCAGCGATATCATCTTGTGCATTGGCCTGGCACTTAAGCAGACCTTTGTTGCGGTAGTCATTGCCCGGGTCAGTATTGCTGATATCGTTGGATAGACCGACACCTTCTAGCTGCAGTACAACTCGATGCTGGGTGGCCGGATGGAGTGTGGCAGTAATTCCTTCCCCCAAATCAAGCTGTCCAATATCGCAGGCAAGGCGTTCAGTGTCCTGGTTGATCCGACCGGCTCGTCGGTCAAGGATTTTGAATCGGTCACCCTGACGTTTGATGGTGGCGAAGTTACAACGGAAGTAGAGCGCTTGTTCACTGCTGCTCAAACCAACGCCGGAAGCTTCAACTGGCCCCCGGGCCAATTCAATTGCCTGTTGTTGGGAAAGGCCAAACAGTGGGCAGAATCCAGTATGGGTGCCAACTGGCATGCCGGGAAAAAGGGGATCGATCAGACCACACTGTCCGGCACTGGCGAGACTGTCCATATTCGGTGTTTCAGCGACTTCCAACGGTGTTTTTCCACCAAATGAAGGTATGCCACGATCACCCAGACCATCGAGTACGATCAAGAGACCTTTATGGGGGGGTATCAAGTTGAGTAAACCTCAGATGAGTTAACCGTTGAACGCAATAGGCATGAAACTTCAGCGCCACTGGGTACTTGTCTATTTTGTGCCAAATACATCCTCAACTTTAGCATGAAAATTTTGCTCTAACACCTCTATGATCAAACGCATTACATGATCAGTCGCCCGATCCTTGTTGTCGTTGGCGATGATGGAGACACTGTGATTGTCAGCCTCGGATAACAGGTGGCTCTGCAGCATCCAGATCGATTCGAAATTCGATAAATAGTTGCTGTCTTGACTCCGTTCAGGCGCGCTGATACCGCGGTCTTTGAGCCGATGCTTCAACTGATCCTGTTTCAATACGGCCAGCACGATCGGTACGATCACTGCATCGCTGCTGCCCTTGAAGCGATTGAATAGGGTAGGGGTGACATGCACCCCTTCAAGAATCAGTGAGACTCGCTCCTTTAGGGCTCTCTGCACCACGGCTTCACAGGGGACTGAAACCAGTTCCGACTGATGAAGATAACCATGAATCATCAGCTCTTCTGTGCTCCCCTCATGTTCATGTTGACCGAGAGTTTTATGCCAGGCATTGAATGAAGAGGTATGTAACTCCGGCATCAGTCGCTGCGGAATCATCATGCGCATTACTTCGCGCAACATATCGGTTGACTGAGTACGTATGATATTCAGTCGATGGGCCACTTCTGTAGCGATGGTACTTTTTCCACATCCCGTGGTTCCGCCAATCAGAAGTATCAGTGGTCTTTTGGAGTGCTTATAGTCGATCCACACCAGATAGCTGTTTGCTGCCTGTTTGCCATAGCGTTGACTGAGTTTCTGATGGGTCAATCTGCCGAGTGAACTGCTGCTGATACCCTCCTGGCTGGACTCCAGAAGATCCAGGTAGACCGATTGGGAGATCAGTGATGCCTTGTCACTGTCCAGCCCCGATGATTCCAGAGATTGCCGATGCTCGATGGTTGAAAAGGGACGTGTCACTCCCTTGTGGTCGGTGACCAGAATCTCAGGCGCGTTTGGGGTCAGACTCTCATAATTCTCGATGACGTCATGTTGTTCAAGTTGCTCAAGTTTTTTCAACACTAACTTGCGCAGCTGATCAGTCGACAACTCATCGTTGCCCGATATCTTTTGACGTATCTCAGACGAGAGCTCATAGGCGGTTTCGAATGCCAGCCCGGCATCGGTCAGTGAGCGGGTCAAAATGCCGCGTAAGAATGGCGCTCGAGTCTTATCATTACTGTCTATTATAAAAGTTTTTGCCATGGTGTCAGGCTATCAGATCAGGTCGCTTTAGTGGAGTGAATGGATTACTTTAAACCGTCTGTTATCGGTAGGGGCTTCCCGCAGGGCGAGGCAAGGGATTTAAGCTCAATTTCATGATAGGCCTCGTCTAAATGTATGATTTATATAGGACACTACACTAGGTTAATAGTATAGCGCTTGACAAACTATTTTGTCTGCTCCCAGGCATAGATGGCTTCTGCCTTGTTACCCGGCTCAAAGAAGTAGAACTGTTTGCATAGGGATTCAACCAATAGCAGTCCGCGACCACTATAGAGCTGATCATTCGGGGCCTTATTTTTATGCTGATTGTAATCAAACCCCTTACCACTGTCCTCAATGGTGATAATGATATAACCACCATTCTCCTGACAGTAAATTCTGAGGTTTATTCGAACGCAACCTTGGGTGAGGTTGTTTAATCGTTGTTCTCGTTGTTGGAAGTAGTCAGTAAACCCATTCTCTCCCTGCTTCAGACTTGAGTCCAGATTGAGCACGCCGTGGTCGAGGGCGTTGATATAGAGTTCTGTCAAAATTGTGAAAAGCGCACGTCTATGGTCATGAAGCCCAGCGGTTTCCTGAATTGAGTTGATCAGAATGGGAATCGGATCCGCCTGGCGTAACTGGCTGCCATAGAGTGTGAACTGAAACTCAATACAATCAAGGTGTTCTTTCATGATCGTTTCAGGAAACTCGCCTTCTACTTTTCTATGGAGAACAGTGGATGAACCCAAGGCAGGAAACATTTGGTGAATCAGAGGAATTTCGACGACACTGATATCATCGTCCTGTGGGGCATCACTGCAGAAAGCCTGTAGCTCTTCACTCAATTTATCGAGGATGTAATCATGTTCGATACTCTGTCTGATCGTCTCCATGTATCTTGTCTGTCCGAACAGCTCGCCATTGGAGTTACGCGCCTCAGTCACCCCGTCAGTTGCCAATATGATCCGCTCACCCTCGTTAATCCTTAAAAAGTGGAACTCTTCTTTTAAGTCGATATCCGGGGTAATACCGAGCGGTAGGGATTGGGAGTTGATCTTCTGTTTGATTGTTCGCTCATGTTTGTCAATGAGGTAACAGTCTGGCATACCGCAATTGATCATTTTGACATGATCAAGCTGATGGTCGATCTTTACAAATTGTACAGCCATGAACATTCCTGTTGGCAGTAAGCTATAGAGTTTGTTGTTGATTGCCTGGAGGATCTGATGAGGACCAAATCCCTTCGCCGTCATGCTGCGAAAAGCCTCTGAAGTTGGCAGAGCTCCCAATGCGGATGCCAAGCTCCGCTCCATCGCCTTCACTTTTGCTGAGAGCACCGTGAAGCTGTAAGGTTTGGAAAGAAAATCGTCACCGCCAACCTCGACGCAACGAGCCAGAGCCTTTTCATCGGACATGGCGGTGAGAAAAATAATTGGTACGAACGAGTTACCCGCCTGCTGTTTAATCTGTTCCGTGGCCTCATAGCCATCCATCTCGGGCATCATCACATCCATAAACACAATATCGGGCTGGTGACTGACGAAAAGCGCCACAGATTGCTTGCCGTTTTCTGCTTCGATAACCTCATAACCATGTTTTTGAAGCAGCTTTTTTAGGATTAAACGATTGGTTATTTCATCCTCGACAATCAGCGCTTTGCCGTGAGTTTGTTCTGTACTGAGCTTATTGGGCATGGTGAAATGAGTAACGGTGCTGCAGGCTGTACACTCTGCGCTATTGCAGTTTGGGATCCTGTTGAGAGGCTTGACCAGGGTCGGTTGCTGGGGTAGCGCTCTGCTGAGACAGCGGCGCTTGCGGCTTTGGTATCTCATAGCGACTGGCAATCGTAAGAATGCCCAAAACGGGGTGATCCAGATAGTGCAATTTACCGCTACGCATGCGTCGTTTCTCCTGCATGCGATAGTTGCGTAAACCGGGATCGTATCCCATTTCTCTGCCAGCCTGGTCTTCTGCCACCCTCAATAGAATATCTGTCTCCAGGTGAAGGTAGCGTTTGATGCCGAATTTGATGCTGCCCTCCAAAATCGGCAAGGGCTCTTCAAAGGCGGATTTCCGTTTTGATGGCACGCTGAAATGGATTGGGGTTGCCTGATCCGGGGAGGCGACCGGTTGTCGCCAGGCAATGTGGTAGAGGGGCCGATAGTCTCGGGATCGGCGCATAGCGCCCCAGGCCCCAGTCAGGCGCTTCTCTTCTGCCGGCAGGGCACGATAGGCAATCGGCTTGCCTGCGTCCGTCAAGGCGCCACGGGTAAGTCGTACGCTGTCTGTTTGGTTCGGGATGCCTGGGTCTAGTGGCCAGCCTTCGGTGGATCCGGCACCTGGCGCTATGCGACGAAAAATCAGCACCTCAAATTGATACCAGGGGGCTGAGGTGAGTTCATTCTGGGATTCAGCACCGAAGCTGATTGGTGAGATGAGCAGGAGACCAAGCATGAAAAAGATAATTGTATCCTGTTTAACGATCATCTTGCGCAGCATATCTATTAATATCTTCATAGGCCCTAGTCTATCAGTCTGTCGAGCAATTGGTGGATTTTATCGACCCGCTTGAGCGGATTGTCCAGTGGTGCGTCATACCTTAGTTTATCGTTGCCCTCGAGGCGATAGGTATTCGGCTTCTGCTGGATCAGTCTGATCAGTGTACCAGGATCGAATTTCGGCTGTTCATCAAATAGCAGTCTTGCCCCTTTGGGACCCGCCTCGATCTTGCGTATCCCCAGGGGATGGGCGCGGAGTTTCAATTCTGTGATGGAAAACAGATTTTTCGCCGCATCAGGTAACAGGCCGAAACGATCGATCATCTCGACTTGCAGCTCCCGCAGCTCATCATTGTCTTTGGCGCTGGCTATCCGTTTATAGAGTACCAAACGGCTGTGCACATCCGGCAGATAATCTTCCGGCAGCAGGGCGGGGATGTTGAGTTCGATCTCGGTGCCATGATCCAGTGGCCGATCCAGTTCAGGCTGTCGACCGGATTTTAGGGCTTCGACCGCCCGCTCCAGCAGCTCTGTATAGAGCGCAAAACCGATCTCCTGGATCTGTCCGCTCTGTTCATCGCCCAATAGCTCTCCAGCGCCGCGAATCTCCAAGTCATGGGTGGCTAGGGTAAATCCAGCGCCTAGATCTTCAAGTGATTCAATAGCTTCCAGTCGTTTTTTTGCATCTGAGGTTAAGCTTTTTGGCGGCGGCGTGATCAGGTAGGCATAGGCTCGGTGGTGAGATCGCCCAACCCGTCCGCGGATCTGGTGGAGCTGTGCCAGCCCCAACTTGTCGGCCCGGTTGATGATGATGGTGTTGGCAGTAGGCACATCAATGCCACTCTCAACGATGGTGGTGCAGACCAGTAGATTGAAGCGTTGATGGTAAAAGTCCCGCATGATGCCTTCCAGCTGCCGCTCTCGCATCTGCCCATGGGCAACCTGCAGGCGTACACCAGGGAGCAGCCCCTCTAACCGTTCCGCCATGTTTTCAATGGTGCTCACTTCGTTGTGCAGAAAATAGATCTGCCCGCCACGCTTCAACTCACGCTGACAGGCCTCGGTGATCAGACTGTCACTCCATTGACTGACAAAGGTTTTAACCGGATGTCTGAGCGCAGGTGGGGTTGCGATGATCGACAGGTCACGCATCCCGGACATGGCCATATTCAGGGTGCGAGGGATCGGTGTGGCGGTCAGCGTCAGCAGATCCACTTCACTGCGCAGCGCTTTCAGCCTCTCCTTGTGGCGGACACCGAAACGGTGCTCCTCGTCGACGATTACCAGTCCCAGGTTCTTGAAGCTGATACCGTCGGAGAGCAGTTTATGGGTGCCGACCACGATGTCGACCTGGCCACCTTTCAACCCATCCAGAACGGCCTGCTGCTGTTTGCCAGTGCGGAATCTGGAGAGACTCTCCACCTTCACCGGCCAGTCGGCGAATCGGTCAGCAAAGTTTTGGTAGTGCTGCTGCGCCAGCAGGGTGGTTGGCACCAGCACGGCGACCTGTTTATTACCCTGGGTGGCGGTGAATGCGGCACGCATCGCTACTTCGGTCTTACCGAAGCCCACATCGCCGCAGACAACCCGATCCATCGGTTGCGGGGAGGTCATATCCTCGATGACGGCTGAAATCGTTTGTTGCTGATCCGGTGTCTCTTCGAACTCAAATGAGGTGGCGAACGCCTGATACTCGGCGTCGGGGCTGGGAAAGGCGACTCCCTGACGAGCGGCACGGCGGGCATAGATCTCCAGCAGCTCAGCGGCAACATCGCGGATCTGTTTGGCTGCTTTGCGCTTGGTCTTCTCCCACTGGTCGCCACCTAGTCGATGCAACGGTGCATGTTCAGGTGAGGCGCCAGCATAACGGCTGATCAGGTGCAGAGATGCGACAGGTACGTAGAGCTTGTCGCCCTTGGCATACTCCAAGCTAAGAAATTCTGTTGTCTGTCCAGCAACGTCCAAGGTCTGCAGCCCCAGATAGCGACCCACACCATGATCCTCATGAACCACCGGCGCACCGACATGCAACTCAGTCAAGTTGCGTACGATCTGATCCGGATCTTGGCTGACTTTACGTCGCCTACGCTCCTGACGCACCCGTTCGCCATACAGCTGGGTCTCGGTAATGATGGTCAGTCCAGAGGCCTCCAGCCAGAGGCCCTGTTCCAGGGGGGCTACACAGAGACCAATTTCAAGATCACTCTCCAGAAAACTCTGCCAACCCTCTACCTGCTTGGCATGAATCCCCAGATCCCGCAGGGTGCCCAGCAACATCTCCCGTCGTCCCGCACCTTCGGCAATGAACAGGGCGCGTTTTGCCTTCTCGTTGAGAAACTGCTTGAGTGCCGCCGCTGGGGTTTTGCTACGCGCCTGAAAGGCGACTGGTGGGGGCAACTGGGTGTGGTAGTTGATCAGTTTTGCATAGCCTTTTGAGCGGCTTGGCAGCTCGTGGCGGCTGAGTGTAATCAACTCGCCTTTTTTCAATTCTGCGGCCAGCTCATCATCCCTGAGATAGAGGTGTTGCGGTGGCAGAATCGGCCGGGCAATATCATGGCGGCGTTCCTCATATCGATTGCTGACCTCGTCGAAAAAGTCTCTGGCCTGCCCTCGGATATCCTCCCATTGCACCAGTAGGTGATTTTTCGGCAGATAGTCGAACAGAGTGGCAGTCTGTTCGTAAAACAGGGGTAGATAGTACTCCAGACCGCTGGGAATCCTGCCCTCGGAGACATCCTGGTAGATGAGACTCTGTTGCAGATCACCCTCGAAATGGATGCGGTAGTTGCGTCTGAATTGCTGAATGCCGTCATCGTCCAGGGGAAACTCACGGGCCGGCAGCATCTCGATCGCCTCAACCTTCTCCAGTGAGCGCTGGTTCTCTGGGTCGAAGGTGCGGATAGAGTCGATCTCATCGTCGAACAGGTCGATGCGATAAGGCTTCTGGCTGCCCATGGGGTAGATATCGAGCAGAGAACCCCTAACTGCAAACTCTCCATGAGAGAAGACTTGGGAGACACATTGGTAGCCACTGTGCTCCAGGCGTCGCCGGGTTGTTTCGATATTTAACGCTTCCCCGGTTTTAATCACCAGGCAGTGAGCATCCAGAAAGTGCTGGGGCGCTAGCCGTTGCATCAGGGTTGAGACCGGGGTAACCAGTAGACCTTGTTTCATCATCGGCAGCCGCTGCAGGGTCAGCAGACGTTGTGAAATCAGCTCGGGCAGGGGAGAGAAGAGGTCATAGGGCAGGGTTTCCCAATCGGGAAAATTGATGACTGGGAGCTCCCCATCGCCGAGAAAGAAGCGCAACTCCGACTCGAGTCGAGTGGCCGATTGCATATCCGGTGTGACAACCAGAATGATTCCCTGATAGTTCAGCGCCGCGTTGGCAATCGCCAGGGATCCGCTGCATCCATGCAGGCCACCCCACTGATAGCGCTCCCCCTCAGCTGTTGGCAGTTGCGGGTTGAGTGGGGAGTTGTTGGGTACGACGGTTGTTGTGTTCATCTGAGAATGGCTGAGATAAAAACGAGCAATTATCTCATAACTGTTAATGAAGGTCAGCGTGCAATAAAACAGTAAAGTGGCCGAAAATCACAATATTGTGAGCTGAAACTGATCATTTTCAGCCGTCATCACTGATCTGCTCGCCAGCGTCGGTTGAATGGTACCAATGGCATAGTCGGCTTAAAATTGGTTATAGAAGAAGCTCCATATGAGTGCGACGAACCTGGTAATGCGATATTGAACCTAAAAAAATCAGTTGACCGCTCCATTCTGATAGCAAGTGTTTGATTATGATGAAAATCGCTTCGATGGTCATGGTCACCTACTGGGTGAATCACGCTACAGCGTGAATGGCACGCTTGTAGCGGCGCATGGCGGCGTTCACGATTCCGCGTCGTTGCGCGCCGTGCAGGGATGCACAAGTGTCGCGGGCACATGGATGTGCAGGAGCGACCCTTGCCCTGCACCACCACAAGCGCACCCTTCACGCTGTCCAACTGTTCTTTTAGGTTGAAAAGGTTACAAATGCAGGCTGTCAATCTGTAAGGGGGCTAAACTGCAGGGGCACTTTTCAACAGGCAAATCACGAAAAAAAGCAAATGAAGTGCACACAACTCAGACAGCGACTGGTCAGCTTGGGTTCAGCAGAAGCTGCAGCCAAAGCGCAACGCTTTTTTAAAACTGCGAAGGGTGAATATGGCGAAGGGGATCGTTTCCTGGGTGTCCGGGTTCCTATCCTCAGGAAGGTGGCGATTGAATTTCAGCGGATGACACTTACTGAAGTGAGTTGCTCACTCAGATCAATTTATCACGAAGAACGTCTATGCGCCCTGTTTATCCTGGTGAGACAGTTTGAGTGCGGTAATCAACAGCAGCAGGAGCGTATCGGCATGATGAACAGGATTTAATCCACAAAGCTGTTGGCTGGATGTTGCGCGAAGTGGCGAATCGGAACCTAAGCGATACCGAGGACTTTCTTAACAGCCACCATCAAGAGATGCCCAGAACCATGTTGAGATATGCCATAGAGAAATTTCCAGAGGCTACTCGTAAGAAATATCTAAAAAGATGATTTTGATGAGGGAATCTCTCCTGATAGGATTACATTTAGTAAAATCCTCAAAGCACAACAGGTAATCTTACACTACCTATCCAGCCATTGAGGCCATCGGATTCAGCAAAGTCCGTTTCACCATCCAATTATGAAGTATGATGTGAATTGATAGACATTAAACGTTGTAACTTTATTACTCGCTGCAATTACCCGCCTATTATGTTATAAAATCGGGATTCTGGATAAAGTACTTTTGTTTACTAAACATCAACGGTGTGGCTCCATGCCAGTCGTTTGTTACCGAATCTCAAGGGAATTGAGACAGTAAGGATACTGAATACATGGACATGAAAACCTTTCTACCTTTCCTATTTCTACTTGTTTTGTTTACAGGTTGCGGCAGCGACTCAGAAAATACCTCTGAAGAGGAAAATGGCAATCAAACCTTTACCAGTCAGGCCATGTTGGGTCCGGTGGTTGGCGCAGAGGTGTCGATCTACAATGCTACTGATCTTGAATCGGGGCTGTTGTGTCGAACTCAAACCAAAGATTCAGAAGCGATCGATCTGGCGGGAAAAATCGAACTGCCGGCCGATTGTGTCGATGAAGATGGTATTTATCTGCTGCTGATCAGTGGCGGACTCGATATTGATGCGGATGATGATGGTCAAATCGATCAGACAGCAACCGAGGTGCAGGGACGATTTCATACCCTGTTGAGTGGTTCGCAACTCCTCTCAGGGCGTGCCATGGCAACGGTTCTTACTGAAGCCGCCTATCAGAATGTGCGCTATCTTTTGGCGGCGGGCGCCAATAAAGACCAACTCATTCAATCACTCGATATCAGCGCGCGTAATTTGTTGAACCAGGATCTGAATGGGGATCTGATCATCAACCATCTGGATCTTGCCCAATGGCACCCTCGACTCAACCGAGAGACAACCAAGCCGAGCATTGATCAGTTAAAACTGGTGATTCAGGCGATCCATGAAGATCACTCCACGGCGCAACACACCATCCAGTTATTTGACGCCATTACCCCTCCCTCAGTCAGTGATTTTACTGAAATTGGAGTGCCTGACAGGGTCTTGATCAGCGATCATCTGCTCTATGCTGCTGACATGGGAGGGATAACGGTTGTCGATGTCAGTGACCCGGACAATCTGCACACCATCGCCTATACCGAGAATATCACCGCGTCAATTTCAGATATGGTGACTGTTGGAGAGCGACTCTATGTGCAGAGTGGCTCAAGTTCAACTGAAAACCACAGTGTTGCCGTATACGACATATCGAACAGGGAGAATCCTCAGCTGTTGGTGACTGATTTGTATCACCCTGAGGGTTTTGAGCTAAACCATTTCTATGCTTCCGGTGATTATGGCTTTGCTGCAGTACATCGGGTTAACAATCCGAATGACTATGAGAATATCTCCCATGAGTTTCGGCTCGATATTCTGGATCTCTCGACCCTTGATCAACCTATTGTACTCGCCTCATTGGAGATCGATAGCTACGGCTCAGCGATGGCCGCGGTCGATGATCGACTCTATCTGGGGACGGGGGTTGGACCCTATTTGCAACCGGGTGGCTTGAGCATTATTGATATCACTGACCCTGGATCACCAAGTAAACTGAGTGAATTGGAACTGAATAATGTCATCGAATTGAAGGTGATCGGTGAGGTTGGTTATGCGATTACTGAAAGTGAGGTATCCGGTGAAGCAATCGATCAGATTACCCTGCTTGATCTGAGAAATGACAGTGAAATCTTGGTGAGCGGATCCATTGATACAGACTATGAATCCTGGACAGATAAGCATTTGGAAATCGTGGATGGCGTAGGTTATATCGCAACACCAAATGGTGTAGAGATGTACGACTTATCGAATCCGGCAAACCCAGCGCAGCTGGGTCGTGTTATTACCAATGGCGCCACGAACAGTCTGGCCATATCTGGTTCCTGGTTATTCGCCGCTGTGCAGAATCTAGGCCTGCAGGTATTCAATAACAGTGGTGAAACGGCCGTTGAGTCTCCTGCAATCGTTGACCGGATCGATTTGCCTGATGTACAGGAGATGATTGTGGATCAATCCGGGATCGCCTATCTGTTGACTGGTGTGAATCAGTCCCGTGCCATAGCAACTGTGGACCTCACCGACCCACAGGAGAGGGTTGTGGCTTCAACTGAGGTGTTTCCACAACCCTACCGAAATCCAATACTGATCGATCAACATCTCTATACGACAAGCCTATTCGCCGGTGTCACGCTGTTTGATATTACCCATCCAATGCAGCCATCGCTGGATTCGATTTATGATCAGTCTGTGATTCAATTTGCCTCAGCGATTGCTGTTTCAGGCGAGCGAGCGGTTGTGGGGTCCTTTGGGTTTGACGCACCAAATGGGGATGAAATCGGTGCTGCTGTGTTCAGTTTAACGGTTTTGAATGTGGCTGAGTCAGCCGATCCGCTATTGCTAAGCCAACTCATCGTTGATTATCAGGCGAATCACATTGCAATTCGCGATGATATTGTCTACGTGATTAGTTCTGATCTGACTTTGAATACCTATCGTATCACGGCCGATGGCGAGTTGGATGAGTTGGCGAGCATGGATTTTCTGTCAGGAAGTGGGGGGGCTAAGATTCTGCTGCGTGGGGATTATGCATTTGTATCTCAAACAAACAATGCAGTATCGGTATTGGATATTACCAATCCTGCCAATCCGAGTGTGTTACTTCTGATCGATACTCAGGGGCCGATAGGGGACATTCATATCGATGGTAATCTGCTGTTGATTGCCGGACAGGCTGGAAATCTACAGGCGCTGAACATTGAGAATCCGGAAGCCCCAACCATTGTGGGTAACTATCATACTCCATCGCCGGCACAGGCGGTTACGGTGATAAACGATCAGGTCTATGTCGCTGTCAAAGATCAGGTTGTCATCTCCGATCTGCCGATTCACCCTGTACCGTAGAATTGCTGTTTGGCCTACTCGAGGGATTGGTCCCAGCTATTATAGAATCAGTAATTGCAAACGTATCACTTGTAGAAACCTGCCAGCACCGATGAAGCATTTGCTAAATAGAGAGGCAAATGCTTCGTGTTGGCAGGCCCTATATGGTCAAGCTGGTTTATTACTGGTCAACTGCTTTTGAATATTTGCAGGAACCGCTTCGTAGTGGCTGAACTCAATGGTGTAACTGCCTTCTCCACCGGTCATGGCTTTCAATTGGGTTGAGTATCCCTCCAGTTCAGCCAAGGGTGCCTGACCCTTGATGATCAGTGTGTTGTTGCGTCCTGTCTCGGTGCCACTGATCTGGCCTCTACGACCAGCGAGATCGCCAGTCAGGTCGCCCATGAAGTTATCAGAAGTGGTTATGGAGATGTTTACGATTGGTTCAAGGATAACCGGCCCGGCATTTTCAACCGCTTCAAGAAAGGCCTTTTTGCCAGCTGTAACGAAGGCGATCTCCTTGGAATCAACTGAGTGAAACTTACCATCGTAGATGGTTACTCTGATGTCCTGCATGGCGAAACCGCTGATTGCACCTTCTTCCATGGCGCTCCTGACACCTTTCTCTACGGCTGGAATAAACTGACCGGGTATGGCGCCGCCAACTACAGCGTTGACATATTCAAAGCCTGAGCCTCGTTCCAGCGGTTCGATACGCAGAAACACTTCGCCGAACTGTCCGGCGCCACCGGTCTGTTTTTTATGTCGATAGTGACCCTCAGCTTTACGGGTGATGGTCTCCCGGTAGGCGATGCTGGGTGGATGAGTCTCGACTTCGACACCGTATTTTTTCTTGATCTGCTGCAGCAGCACATCGAGATGCAGTTCACCTAGACCTCGCATGACCGTTTCATTGAGACTGACATTGTGCTCGACATGGAAACAGGGATCCTCATCTTCCAGTTTATGCAGTGCGTCACTGAGTTTCTGCTCATCACCCCGCTTGGTGGTATTGATGGCCAGGCCAAACAGTGGCACCGGGCACTCGATAGAGCGTAGATGGTGATGATCTTCATCATGGGAGTCATGTATCACCGCATCAAAATGGATCTCATCGACCCGGGCTACAGCGCAGATGTCGCCAGGTACGCCCTGTTTCATCTCCTGCTGCTCCTTACCCTGCAGACGGTAGAGATGGCTGACCTTGAAAGGTTTCCGAGCATCGCCAATATAGAGTTGAGAATTGGCTTCGAGTTTACCCTGGTGAATACGAAAGATACCTAATTTTCCCCGATAGGGGTCGTTGACGACCTTGAAGACATGGCCAATGACATGTTTGTTTTCATCGGGGGAGACCTCTATCGGTTGCATGTCGGCCCCTTCACCCTTCATGAATGGGGGCGGGTTGCCTTCCGTGGGATCGGGCATCAACTTGGAGAAGAGGTTGAGCAACTCATCGATACCTGCGCCGTTTTCCGCCGAAGTGAAGCAGACCGGGATCAGATGTCCGTCGCGTAACGCCTTTTCAAATGGATCGTGCAACTGCTCGGGTTTGATCGCCTGGCCCTGTTCCAGGTAGAG
>JARRQD010000103.1:0-12579 GCA_037382205.1 Candidatus Thiodiazotropha sp. | reverse complement strand
CTCCGATGACAAACCGGATGATGGCTCCGATGACAAACCGGACGATGGCTCCGATGACAAACCGGACGATGGCTCCGATGACAAACCAGACGATGGCTCCGATGACAAACCGGACGATGGCTCCGATGACAAACCGGACGATGGCTCCGATGACAAACCAGACGATGGCTCCGATGATAAGCCGGACGATGGCTCCGATGATAAGCCGGACGATGGCTCCGATGATAAGCCGGACGATGGCTCCGATGACAACCCGGACGATGGCTACAATGACAACTCAAACTACAATCTCGGTGATACCACGCAACAGACCATCGATGCTTGTATGGATGAAGCCGACAAGCAGATGTTGACTCTGGTCAACAATGCACGGGCTCAAACCCGCAGTTGTGGCACAGAGAGCTTTCAAGCAGCCCCCGCTTTGGCCTGGAACTGTCAGATCGAGAATGCAGCTACTGCACACTCAAGATCGATGGCTGATAACAACTACTTCAACCATACCGGTCAGGATGGCAGCAGCCCTGGTGATCGCATTTCGGCAGCCGGTTACAGCTGGAGAACCTACGGTGAAAACATTGCCGCAGGTTACCAGAGCGCAGAGTCGGTTATGGAAGGATGGCTAAACAGTCCAGGGCATTGCTCTAACCTGATGAACTCAAGGTTTAAGGATATCGGTGTGGGCGTAGTCAATGGCAGTGGTACCTATGGCATCTACTGGACGCAGGACTTCGCGGCTCAGTAGTTGATAAAACCCTAAAAAAACCTGTCGCCAGGTGCAGAGAGACTAATCCTTGTCTGCACCTGGCTTTTTTATAGGTGATACCACGACCGTTCCGCCAACTTGGAAGATTATGTCTTTAATCTTAACCCGGCGCCTAAATATGCCATGTTCAGGGCTACAAGCCTGCCCTTGATCAAGGCCTAAATCGCAGGCAATGGCCGCCCGTTTGTCAAGAGTCGCAATGCAGAACATGGGTTTGCTTGTCGCCCTTATCAATATAATTCTAAGGGAAGGCCAACTGATCTTTTTAGGTTCAACCAAATTGTCTTAGCTTACAATCTAAGCGACAGATGTACGGTCGATAAAGCCAGCTATTGGTTTTACACATTGCGAAGTGTATTGCCCACATAGACTGAGCGGCCCATTTGGTTAAATCGCGCCTCTAGCGCAGCGCCTTGCGAGCCCACAAGATGCGTCTATACTGCCT
Organism: Candidatus Thiodiazotropha sp.; assembly: GCA_037382205.1. Taxonomy (GTDB): domain Bacteria; phylum Pseudomonadota; class Gammaproteobacteria; order Chromatiales; family Chromatiaceae; genus Thiodiazotropha. The sequence continues at coordinate 11,371 of JARRQD010000103.1, read as the reverse complement.
AATTATGATTAGGCATATAGAAACCCCTGATTAAACTGTTACTTAACAAATACTGTAACTAAATGCACTGCGTGTTGAATAACCGAAAGGTTACCGAAAGCCACTCACTCGTCATATTCTGTATGGACAAAAATAAAACGACCCAACCATCCCCCTCACACTGGCAACCCTCTGCACCACTCTGGCAGCGTGCGCCTCACAAGCAGGCTAACGGCGCGCCACTGGCTGACTTGATGATGCTGGTTCCCCGCCTAAAGCACTATCCTGAAGTGCCGATTATTGACATACAGAACAAACTGGAAGAGGCACTAAAAGAGTTCGGCGAAAAAATCGTCTTCGCTGACATCAACCTGAAACTCAAAGTGATCTGGGTAACCGTTCTGCCCGAAGCGGGGCTCTGCAGGGAAGTAGCCCTTGCAATCCGTGCACGCATACCTGATGCTGTAATGGTTGGAAACCAGCTAAAAGCCAATCCAACCGATCTACAACTGAGCGGGTGGCAAAGTTGGGCTCAGCGAGTAAAGCGGGCCCTCATAAAGCAAGACAGTAAAGCGCTTCCCCAACAGATTTACAAGAGTGACTGACAGAACAAAAAACCTTAATGTCATGTTTTTCTGTTTTAATGATCTTACCAACGGTGAGCTCCAGGACTCTTACAAAAATATCATTTCGACCGACCTACTGTACCTTTGATTCCATCAACCTCAATCTGTTCACCATCGGTCAACTGCTCAAGAATACCTGGCAGATTGACCACAGCCGGTATTCCGCTTCCAACGTCGTTTAAGGTCCAGACAACATTCTCATCTCACTGCTCAATGTGACGACCATCAGGTTGTTGCAGAATCACATCAGCCGGCTGCTCTGCCTGCCACTGCTGAAACTGTCGGCGACGGTCATCAATGCGTGCTTGCAATGAAGCCCAGGCAGATTCTTTTCCAGTACCGCAAGCAACTCATGTTGCAGCAGATAGAAAATATCGTCTCTGTTTGCCAGCCAACCAGCATCAACCCAACGGTCACCCAGCGCCAACAGCAGATGACGCAGTGGATCCAGCATCGCAATCATCGCACCTAAAAAAATCAGTTGACCGCTCCATTCTACTAGCAGATTACTGATTTTAAAGAAAATAGCTTCGATGGTTATGTCACCTGCTGGGTGAATCACGCTGCCCAACTGATCTTTTTAGGATAATAGGCGTACTGACAAAGCCTCACAGCAAAATCTTCATCCCGCTGCGGCAGTGACCGCTGCTTCCATTGTCTGACCGTCGTTATGACCTGATCAATCGATCGGCGAGAGTGGTTCAGGCACATCTTTGGTATTTCCACGGGTCCAGATATCCGGCTGTGCGGATAACTCAGGATAGGTGCATCGATTGATTGCAGTAATCGGACGGGCCTGCAATATCCAGAACTGCTTCCCGTCCCAGGCCCACTCCAGATCGAAATCGGGTTTCGTATAGTCTAGGGCGAAGGCGGCCAAGCGTAACTGCTCAGCCAATTGCAACACCTCTTGTTCACTGAGTAACGGAGCATGGTCAGCCGACAATGAGTCCGCTTCGCGCTTACCCTCCGTGTTATTAAGCGCCTGTTGCGCTTCTGTTCCGGGGGTAAACTCTCGCAACTTCAGGGTGTCATCCAGCAGTTCTTCAGCCAGCAGGAACTCATCCCCTGAGGTTTGACCACTCACCAGCTTCTCACCCAATCCCTGTGTCACATGAATCACCATAACCGTAGCTTTGATTATCATCACCACCGCTTCTGCATGGTGGGGGTCGAGCCCCCACCCGTCACACAAAACATCTACGTTTTTACTTTCATTGGCAGACTTAAATAAAAAACGACCCTCAGCCTTTCGCCACCTCCAACGCCTGGCTGATGTCGGCAATGATATCGTCAACATGTTCAATACCGATCGAGAGTCGGACCATATCGGCACTGACCCCTGCGGTCGCCAGCTCCGCTTCGCTCAACTGGCGATGGGTGGTGGTGGCGGGGTGGCAGGCCAGGGATTTGGCGTCACCGATATTGACTAGCCGCAGTATCATCTGCAACGCATCGATGAAGCGGGCACCCGCCTCCCGGCCTCCCTCGATGCCGAAGCTGAGGATGCCGGAGGCCTGTCCTTTGGTGATCCTTTTGCAGCGCTCGTAATGAGGGCTCTCTGGCAGCGCTGCGTAGTTAACCCACTTCACCTGGGGCTGCTGTTTCAAAAATTCAGCCACCACCAGACTGTTTTCACAATGCCGTTCCATGCGCAGCCCCAGCGTCTCCAGTCCTTGCATGATCAGAAAGGCGCTGTGGGGTGACAAGGCGGCACCGGTATTTCTGAGCGGCACCACCCGGCAGCGGCCGATAAAAGCGGCCGGCCCCAGGGCTTCGGTATAGACCACCCCATGGTAGGAGGGGTCCGGTTCATTCAACATGGGAAAGCGTGCTTTGTTCGCCACCCAGTCGAACTTGCCGGAATCGATGATCACACCACCAACCGTGGTGCCATGACCGCCGATGTACTTGGTCAGTGAATGGATAATGATATCGGCACCATGATCGAAGGCCCGGCAGAGATAGGGGGTGGCGACCGTGTTGTCCACCATCAGCGGTAGACCATGGCGATGGGCGATCTCTGCCAATCGCTGCAGATCCACAATGTTCCCAGCAGGGTTACCGATGGACTCACAGAAAAGCGCCCGGGTTTTGTCGTCAATCAGGCTCTCCAACCTCTCATAGTCATCGAAAGAGGCCATGCGCACATCGATGCCCTGACGGGGAAAAGTATGGGCAAACAAGTTGTAGGTACCACCATACAGTTGGCTGGTGCTGACAATATTGTCACCGCTGCTGGCAATACACTGGATCGCGTAGGTGATGGCGGCCATACCGGACGCCAGCGCAAGCGCCCCGACACCACCCTCCATCTCGGCCATCCTCTGCTCAAGCACTGCGGTGGTCGGATTCATGATCCGGGTATAGATGTTGCCTGCCACTTTTAGGTCAAACAGATCGGCACCATGTTGGGTATCATCAAAGGTGTATGAGGTGGTTTGGTAGATCGGTACAGCGGCAGATTTGGTGGTGGGTTCGGACTCATAGCCGGCGTGCAGCGCTAGGGATTCTAATTTCATCTCTCTGCTAATCCTCTTCTTTGTGTTTGGGGCAAAACACGATATGCCCCATTTATTGTTAAAAAATGGTCAGTTTAGACGATCTCAGCACATTATTTACCGGCTCAGCATGATTATTCTGACAATCACTGTCGTGCTGCTAACTTACAATCGACACTGAGTTAAAGCTAATTGAGTTAAGCTAAAAAGCCCCTCCCCTTTCATTGGAGAGGGTATATGCGAAGCGTTGGCTCGAGTAGAAAATAAAACCATATTACCCCTAGCACGCTGCGTTTTGATGAAGTTTGGCTGCTCGTTCCCCTGAATCATGATGCAGCGCATGCCGAAGAGTCCGTCCACCACACAGCGCTCCATGTCAATGAGACAGCCATGCCCGAAAATAGACTTGCTGGACCCAGTCTTTTAACCTACACAAGAGTGCGATTTCACCTATTTTTCGAAAAAAACCTGCTCGCTGGAACCATTAGTGTGGAAATATTCCCATCTGACCAGTACCTTTTGCGGCTTATCAATGAGTTACCCCGAGTAAAGCTGCATAGTAGCGCGCAATTACCTAATAGAGAGATGTTGTATCCATAGAGTTGGACGCTTATCCTTACGCCATTAATTAATTTTCGGTCTTTCCATGCAAGAGTATGCCCTGATTCTGATTAGTACTGTACTGGTGAATAACTTCGTTTTAGTGAAGTTTCTCGGCCTGTGCCCCTTTATGGGCGTCTCACGAAAACTGGAAACCGCCACCGGCATGGGTCTGGCCACCACCTTTGTCCTCACCCTCTCCGCGATCTGCTCTTATCTGATCAATGAATATCTGCTGATCCCCCTCGGCTTGGAGTTCTTGCGCACCATCGCCTTTATTCTGGTGATTGCAGTGGTGGTACAGTTCACTGAAATGGTGATGCACAAAACCAGCCCCATGCTCTACCAGGTGCTGGGCATTTTCCTGCCCTTGATTACCACCAACTGTGCGGTACTCGGGGTCGCCCTACTTAACACCCAAGAACAGCATGGTTTTATCGAGTCCGCTCTGTATGGCTTTGGCGCAGCGGCCGGTTTCTCGTTGGTGCTGGTGCTGTTTGCCGGAATTCGTGAGCGGGTTACTGTGGCCGATGTACCCGAACCCCTGCAGGGTAATGCCATTGCCATGATCACAGCGGGCCTGATGTCGCTGGCCTTCATGGGTTTTGCCGGTCTGGTCTCTGTGTAGGATGCCGCTTCGATGCTGATTTCGATCCTTACCATTACCGGCCTGGCCACTCTGTTTGGTCTGTTATTGGGCTATGCCAACATCCGCTTTCATGTAGAGGGGGATCCGATCACCGATCAGATCGAAAAAGTGCTCCCCCAGACCCAGTGTGGCCAATGCGGCTTTGCTGGATGCCGCCCCTACGCCGAGGCGATTGCCAACGGGGAGGCGGAGATCAATCTCTGCCCACCTGGTGGAGAGGGCACCATGATCGCTCTGGCCGATCTGCTGGGACGGGATCCGGTGCCCCTTGAAGCAGAATCGGTGGAGGAGAAACCCAAGGCCATCGCCCTGATTAAAGAGCAGGAGTGCATCGGTTGCACCCTCTGTCTACAGGCCTGCCCGGTGGATGCGATCATCGGTGCAGCAAAACAGATGCACGTGGTGATCGAAGCGGAATGTACCGGCTGCGAACGCTGCCTTCCCCCCTGCCCGGTGGATTGTATCGTCATGCAGCCGATTCCCCAGCGGGCGGACAACTGGCGTTGGCCCTTCCCCCAAAGCGGCACTGAAGAGATAGCAGGCCATTAATATGTTTGTGGAATCGAAAAAAGGTAAGACCCGGGAGTTATGGAAATTCCATGGCGGTCTCCACCTGCCGGATCATAAGGAACTTTCTCTGCAGACCCCGGTGCAATCGGTCACGCTACCCAATCGGCTGGTAATTCCGTTGCAACAGCATATTGGCATGGCCGCTCAGGCCTGCGTAAAGCCCGGTGAGCGGGTATTGAAAGGCCAACTTATTGCTGATTCATCAGCACCGGTAACAGCGCCGCTGCACGCCCCCACCTCTGGCACCCTATTAGAAATCGTGGAGCACGCCATACCCCACCCTTCCGGACTGAGCAGCCACTGCATCGTGATTGAACCGGATGGGGAGGATCGCTGGGGCGAACTCCCAGATCCCATCCCGGACTATCAGCAGGCATCGGCAGAACGCCTTCGGCAACGTATCCGAGAGTCGGGGATTGTGGGCATGGGTGGTGCAACCTTTCCCTCAGCCATCAAACTCAATCCAGGCAAGCCGATCAAAACCCTGATCATCAATGGTGCGGAGTGTGAACCCTATATCACCTGTGACGACCGGCTGATGAGAGACCAGACGACCAAAGTGATGGAGGGGGCACGCATACTGCAACATCTGCTGCAGAGCGAGGTCTGCCTGATCGCCATTGAAGACAACAAGCCAGAGGCGATCCTGGCGATGTTTGATGCGTTACGCCCGGAAGAGCGTATCGAGGTGGTGCGAATCCCCACGCTCTACCCAAGCGGTGGTGAGAAGCAGTTGATTCACATTCTGACCGGACAGGAGGTACCCACCTCAGGGCTACCGGCCCAGATCGGCACCATCTGTCACAATGTGGCCACCACTGCGGCGATCGCCGATGCGGTTCTGGAGGGACGCCCGCTGATTTCTCGACTGGTCACAGTCACTGGTGAGGGGATTAAAAATCCGGGTAACTATGAGGTGCCCATCGGCATGCTGGCTAGCGACCTGATTGAGCAGGCCGGTGGGTATCAGAATAATCCACAACAGCTGATCCTCGGCGGACCGATGATGGGCTTCGATCTTGCCAGTGACGAAGTGCCATTGACCAAAGGGGCAAACTGCATTCTCTGCCCCACAGCCGAGGAGGCGCCAAGACCGGAACCGGCCAAGGCCTGCATCCGCTGTGGCCGTTGCGCCGATGTCTGCCCGGCCCGCCTATTGCCCCAGCAGATGTATTGGCACAGCCGAGCCAAGGACTTGGAGAAGGCGCAGGACTACAATCTGTTCGACTGTATCGAGTGCGGCTGCTGCTCCCATGTCTGCCCCTCTCACATTCCCCTGGTGCACTACTTCCGCTACGCCAAGGCAGAGAGCTGGGCGCTTGAGCAAGAGCGCCGCGAATCGGAGCGGGCCAAACAGCGTCACGACTTCCGTATTGCCCGTATGGAGCGACTGGAAGCTGAGCGCAAGGCTAGGTTGCGCAAGAAAAAAGAGAGCCTGGATAGCAAACCTGCCACGAAAAAAGCAGCGCCACAGAAGGATGACAAAGAGGCCAAGCAGGCCGTCATCCAGGCCGCCATGAAAAGGGCCGCAGAAAAGAAGGCGAAACAGCAACAGACGCCCAAAAACACCGAAAACCTGACCCCGGCCCAACAGGCACAAATCGAAGCGGCGGACGCTCGCCGCAAAACATCGGCCAAAACCAGTGAGACTCAATCGGAGCCCCCTGCCTGATGGAATTTCCAACCCACAGCTCACCCCATACAGGAAGACCGAATCGGGTCGATAAAGTCATGCTCCAGGTGGTGCTGGCGATGATCCCCGGCAGCGTGGCGCTGATCTTCTATTTCGGCTATGGGGTTTTACTGAACCTGATACTAGCGATCACCTCTGCTGTCGCCTTTGAGGCACTGGTTATCAAGCTGCGCAAACGACCGATTACCCCAGTCGTGATGGATCTCAGCGCAGTGGTTACCGCGATACTGTTTGCGGTGGCCATCCCGCCCCTGCTGCCCTGGTGGATGGTGGTTTTGGGTATGGCCTTCGGCATCATCATGGTCAAACAGATGTATGGTGGACTGGGTTACAACCCCTTCAATCCTGCCATGGCGGCCTACGTTCTGCTGCTGGTCTCCTATCCGGTGGAGATGACTGCCTGGCTGCCCCCCTCACTGCTCGCCGAACACCCAATCACGCTGCACGAGATTCTGATCTTCAAATTCGGCGGAGCACTGCCCGATGGCAACGCCCTGGACGCCATCTCCATGGCGACGCCACTCGATGTAATGCGCACCAATCTGGATCAGAACATGATGATCAGTGAGATTCGCGCAAACCCCTTATGGGGGGATTTTGGCGGCCTTGGCTGGGAGTGGGTAGGTAACTGGTTTCTGATGGGTGGTATCTGGATGGTCTACAAGCGTACCATCACCTGGCAGATCCCCCTCGCCTTTCTGAGCGGGCTGGTCGGTATGGCCACCCTATTTTGGTTGTTCGACTCGGAGAGCTTCCCCTTTCCCCTATTCCATGTTTTCAGCGGTGGCGCGATTCTCTGCGCCTTCTTCATTGCCACCGACCCAGTCACCGCCTGCACCACCAGGGCAGGCCAACTGATCTATGGAGCAACCATCGGCATTCTGGTGTATGTGATTCGCACCTGGGGCGGCTACCCGGATGCGGTGGCCTTTGCGGTGCTGTTGATGAACATGGCCGCGCCCACCATCGACTACTACACCCGACCACGTACCTACGGTCATGGTGAGATGAAATCATGAACAGTCGAATCTCGATACTGATTGCCGCAGTGATTCTCGCTACATTTGCCGTGGCCGGCACATCCCTGGTCTCCTTCACCCATGTAGTGACCAAAGATCGCATCGAAGAGAATGAGCGGCAGGCCTTACTGCAATCCCTGCACGCCCTGGTGCCTGCGCAGAGCGTGGATAATGACATGGTGAGCGACACCATTCAGGTCCACGCCCCCGATCTGCTGGGCAGCGAACAGACCACGGTCTATCGTGGTCGAAAACTGCAGCAACCGGTGGCCGCAGTGATCACCTCGGTGGTTCCCAATGGCTCCAGCGGCCCGATCAAACTCCTCGTCGCAGTCCGCTATGACGGCACCCTGGGCGGGGTGCGTGTGATCAGACACAAGGAGACACCGGGACTGGGGGACAAGGTTGAAGAGAGCCGTTCGGATTGGGTCTATAGTTTCAACAACAAATCCCTGGACGACCCTCCACTGGAGAAATGGGGCGTGAAACGGGATGGGGGTTATTTTGACCAGTTCACCGGCGCCACCATCACCCCTAGAACCATCGTCAATTCTGTGAAAAACACACTGCTCTATGTGCGCGACAACAGGGACGCCTTATATGACCGGCAAACCTCCGCACCTGGGACTGAGTAATCGAGATACAGCATGGCAAACATCAGCACACGTCAACTCATCATGGATGGCCTCTGGCACAACAATCAGGCCCTGGTGGCGCTGCTTGGGCTTTGCCCATTGCTGGCAGTAAGCAACACCGCGATCAACGGCTTGGGATTGGGCCTGGCGACCACGGCCGTCCTGGTGGCCTCCAACAGCACCGTTTCGCTGATCCGTAACTTTGTCCGCCCCGAGGTTCGCCTACCGGTATTTGTGATGGTGATTGCCTCCTTCGTCACCGCCATCGAACTGGGGATGAATGCCTACTTCCATGAACTGCATAAAATCCTCGGGATCTTCATTCCACTGATCGTCACCAACTGCACTATCATCGGCCGAGCCGAAGCGTTCGCCTCAAAGAACAACCTGTGGCGTTCACTGATCGACGGTCTGAGTGTCGGCATCGGCTTTACCCTGGTGTTGATCGTTCTTGGTGGTTTCCGCGAGCTGCTTGGCCAGGGCACCCTGTTCGATCAGGCCCACCTGATGTTCGGCGAAGCCGCCAAAGGGCTGACCTTGCAGATCAGGGATTTCCCCGGCATGCTGCTCGCCATTCTGCCACCCGGCGCCTTCATCGGCCTTGGTCTGATGATCATGGTTAAGAACCTGATCGATAAGCGTCTCGCCGAACGACAGGCAGCGAAAAGTGGCTATGTTGAAGAGGCAACCGGCGTAACAGGATAATCAATCCAGGCGTTGCATAGAGAGTTGTCTGCCAACCATGAGAATTCCACGCTGCCATACCAGCCAAACCCTCAGGCAAGGCGAACTGATCAACCTTGAAGCTCAGCCGGCACACCACCTACGACAGGTGTTGCGACTGCGCACGGGCAACCCGGTCATCCTGTTCGATAACAGTGGGGATGAATATGCTGCAAGCCTGGAGCAGGTCAGCAAACAGCAAGTGAAAGCTCTGGTGGAGGAGCGGCTTCGCCGCGAAGCAGAAGCCACCCTGAATATCCACCTGTTGATCGGCATCTCCCGGGGCGAACGCATGGATCTGGCCATCCAGAAAGCCACCGAACTTGGCGTTACCCGACTCACCCCACTACTGACCCATCGCAGCGTGGTAAAGCTCGATGAAAAAAAGCGTCGCAACCGGATGGCACATTGGCAACGGGTGCTGGTCAGTGCCTGTGAACAGTCTGAGCGATGCCGGCTGCCTCAACTGGATGAGCCAGAGGAAATGTCAGTGGTGCTATCCCAGCTGAATCCAGAGCTTGGTCTGTTACTCGACCTGCAGGGCAGTCAGAGTCTGCCGCTAATCACCCCACCCGAAAACTCCGTATCGATCCTGGTTGGCCGAAGAGCGTGAACTGGCAATCCAACAGGGATTTACCAGTGTGCGTTTGGGCCCAAGGGTATTCAGAACGAAGACGGCTCCGTTGGCCGCCGTTGCCGCCGTGCAAACTCTCTGGAGTGACTTCCACATCTGACAAGCGTCGCATCCTATCCGGCTTCTCCTACCACTCAACATATTGCGCCAACTCAATGATCAATACCGTATTCAACACCTTCCAATAGCAGCGACGAGCTGTGCCACACGCATACTGAAGCCTGGTAATCACAGCGCCTTGTTCGGCTCACTTTCCAACCCTGTATGCCTGTGAGCAACGCGCCACGACAGCACAAAATTGACGCCCTCTAGCCTCCCCACTCGAACTTAGGTGTGAATTTTCAACAGGTTGCCTTCAGCTACTGTTCAGTTTCACGGGCCCAAAATTGCCCACAAGTTCAGCAATATTTGCTGACTTGATCAAAACCACTTTTTTTGGAGAGAAACCATAATGAAAAAAATCGCAACCCTTACCGCCGCTGGACTCGCTTTAAGCCTGCAGGCCAGTCTATCCTTCGCCACCCCCTTCTTCGCCTGTGAGAATGGTTACCAGCTGGAGCTGAACAACTCGAATACCGCCGTACACTGTAAAGTGTATAACCAGCCCAAGGTTAAGCCGATCTCATGTCCGAATGTGAGCTTCCTAGGCCGACAGATCGGCACCTTTCAGTACGTTAAATCTGGCAAAGACATCTGTCGTGGCAAGGTTACCATCGCAGGCATAACACAGACCACTGACCATCCGCCACTGAACTGCCCATCAGGCTATACCTATCGACAGAATTACCAGGGCAATCGGGATAAATGTGTCAAGGGAGGTCGCTGGGTCTATAAAGCACCAACCCGTCAGATCAATAGCAACCCATAGTCCGTAATCACTACCCTTGCCCCCACCCAGCTGCAGGAGGGGGCTTGGGTACATTAAACTCATACCCCGGATGTCCAGAGGGAGAGAACCAATTCGCACTAACCTGTGATACGACTCGAGATGCCTGATGCAGATATTCCTGCTAGGATTAGGCTGTAACAAAACAGCACTGATCAACTATGCAAATTCCAACCCTACAGTCTAAGCTTGCCCTGCTAAGCTTGTTATTACCTCTTATCAGCAACCCGGCGCTGGCCAAGAAATTCTACAAATGCACCAACGAAGCGGGCGAACTTGTCTATCAGCAGGTTGCCTGTGACTCCCATATCAGCCAACAGACTGTCCATGTTTTCACTGCACCGGAGCATCGCTCTCAGTTGGGTTCAAAACTGATGGGTGAAGGGGAATATATCCCTGAAGGTGACGAACCGGCGATTTCAGGCAAGTTGATGTTCCAATCCAGAATCACCAATGTCCTCGCCCTGCTGACACCGCTGAAAATACAGATACAACAGTTCTACATGATGAATGGGCAGTGGCCGGAAAAGCCCCAAGATCTGGGGTTAAGTCAGCAAAACCTCAAGAGTACGGATATCAAAGAGGTGCTGTTTGGTGACCAGGGGGCGATTGTCGCCAGGCTGAATGACCACTTTGGATCAGCTAAAAAAGTTGTATTGGCGCCACAACTGGTCATGGATGGCACATCCTTGGAGTGGCAGTGCATGGCCAACTTTCCAGCCCAATCGATGGTGCTAATGGGCAACAAAATGTGTGAGTCACGTAATACCCGATAGCCGAGTGTAGTGTCCCATATAAATCATACATTTAAACGAGGCCTGTCATGAAATTGAGCTTAAATCCCTAGCCTCGCCCT
>JARRQD010000102.1:0-10337 GCA_037382205.1 Candidatus Thiodiazotropha sp. | reverse complement strand
ATCAATACTCTGTTCCTTGAGCAATCTATCCCTTCTCTTGAGTGATGTGTGAGTCATATTTTGAGACATTGCGCAACCTCCTGATGAGATGAGGTGAATGTGCTCTTTTTTCTTATTCTTCTACTTTAATTGTAGCCTGTGGACTGTATTCATCCATGCCGTGCCACTATGGATAGGGTTGTCCGGCGTCGGCGCTGTCGGCCAGGCCGTCCAGATGGAGTCCGCCGCTGATCAGTACCCAGGTTCCCAGGGACAGGATAGACGAATGATTCAGGCCTATCCAGCCCCGAGTTATCTGCCTTGATATATATGGGTGATAGCGGTTATTCTCCTTATACTTCACTTCCTTGCTGTCATGGCTTTCATCCTGAATATCGGTTGTCCCAGCGCTCAACTTCGCACGCAAGACTAAGGCGAATGCTCGATCGGATTCTCGCTGTCTGTTGTAATCAGCCCATTCCGTCTAGCTTTGTATCCATCGCGCCACAAAATCGAAGAGGCTCTACACGAGTGACTTTTTTATTACGCCTTATCCTTTTGAATTTCTGGTAGGATGAAAATTTTTTACAGGTAACGTCTTCTACTGAATAACTGACAAGAACAATGAATAAGGATTTAACTTTTCTCCCCCAGAACAAACAGGACGATCTGCAACGGATTGTCGCCATGATTCGTGAACACTGTCCGGATATAGGCATGATTATTCTGTTTGGCTCCTACGCACGAGGCGACTGGCGGGAGATGAAGGATCTGGCGCCGGATCGCAAATCGGGCCATCCTTCCGATTACGATATTTTGACGATCACTCGGGATGAAGAACAATGCAGCTCGCAGGTGTGGCAGGAGATCAGCAACGCTTGTACCGAGACCAGGCTATCGGCGACACCCCGCTTCATCCACCACGATATCAACTTTGTAAATACAAAACTGGAGCGGGATCACTACTTCTTTTCAGATATCGTTGCCGAGGGACGATTACTCTATGATGCTGGTCTGTTTGGTTTGGCGACCAAGCGTGAAATGCAACCGCTTGATCGTCTTCGGATTGCAGAGGAAGACTTTGCCGAATGGTTTGAGAGCGCTGTACAATTTGAAAAAATGCATCAATTCTGCATGAATGAAGGATGGCTGAAGAAAGCCGCGTTCAATCTCCATCAGGCATCGGAAGCCTCCTATAAAACCGCCCTACTCGTCTTTACAGGTTATATTCCCGATGAACACTATCTGGCCATTCTCAGTGATAGAGCAGCCAACATCGATCTCGAGTTTCAGGCTGTTTTCGAAGCTGAAAACGATTTCGAGCACAACGCTTTTACTGCTTTGGAGTATGCCTATATCGGTGCCCGATACGACAAGCGCTATACCATTGATGAGCCAACCGTGAACTACCTTGCAAAGCGGGTCGAGGCCCTGCTCCAGCTTACCGAGACGCGCTGTGTTGAGAAAATTGCCGCTTTGCGGAGTGCCTCAGATAGCTAAAACCGGAATAATTGGTATGTTCCTTTCGTTTAAGTTTTCAAATATATATAACTCAAATTCTGCTTGCGAATGTGATGCTTAGGATACTCGAGGGCCCAGCTGGTGTGGCGACACCCTGGGTAGAAAAAGCGCATCGACATCGTCGGGATCCAAGGGCATTCCCCGCGTGTCTATCAGGAGCTGTTCATAGTCGTTCCAGCCGCGCAGGCCGGTGCGCAGCGAGGCGACGTTCGAATAGCCCATCAGGCTGAGTGTATGGGCAGCGAGCACGCTGCGGTTTCCCGATCTGCAGATCACCACCAGGCGGCGTCCCCGTGCCTCCACCAGCTCCGGTACCGTCTCTTCGTAGCCGTAATCGACCGCGATCTCCAGAATGCCTCTGGGTACGTTGATGGAACCCTTGATTTGCACGCTGGCGAACTCGTCCGGACAGCGAATATCGAGCAGCAGTGGGTCGACGCCCTCATCAATCTCGTCACGCAAATCCCAGGGGAAAATCTCCTCGACCCGAGGAGCCAGTTCGGCAACCAGGGTCCTATAGGTCTTCCGCTCCGTCATCTCTCATCACCTCCGGCAACAGCGGCGATCCCGGCCCGACTGTCACGTTGCCAAGTTGAAGAACATGAAGCCGCAAATAAACGCCAATCACCGCAGACGAACGCAAATAGGATCTCCTTTCCCAGGTTTCTTCTGATACCCAGGGCCCGTCGTGGGAATCCATGATTCACTTGAAAGCGGGTTCCCACGCAGGTGCTTGGTACCCAGCAAACATTTGCGTTCATTTGCGGACTGTAAAGTTCTCAACTAAGTAGCATGACGGTCGGGCCGTGATCTCCACTGATCGGTCATCAAAGTGTCTTTTTACAGAAGTACCAGTCCTTGCACTCATAGCCTTCGTTCATGCGGGCCTGCGCGGCATCCATGTCACCCGGTGGCGGGACGATCACTTGATCGCCGGGCTGCCAGGCTTCCGGTGTCGCTACGCCGTTGGCGTCCGAGGTCTGCAGGGCGGAGACGAGGCGCACGAACTCGGCGATGGAGCGGCCGTTGCTCATCGGGTAGTAGACCATCGCCCGCAGAATGCCTTCCGGATCGATGATGAAGGTGGCGCGTACCGCGGAGGTGTCGGCCGCCCCCGGGTGGATCATGCCATAGGCATTCGCCACCTTCATGCTTAGGTCCTCGATGATCGGGAAGGGGATCTCCACATCGAACTTCTCTTTGATATTGCGCACCCAGGCCACATGGCTGTAGTAGCTGTCGATCGACAGGCCGAGCAGCTCGCAGTTCAGTGCCTGAAACTCGGGATGATGCCGAGCGAAGGCCATGAACTCGGTGGTGCAGACCGGCGTGAAGTCGGCGGGATGGGAAAACAGCACCAGCCACTTGCCGCGGTAGTCTTCGAGCTTTTTCACGCCGTGGGTGGTGCGTGCCTCGAAGGCGGGGGCGGGTTCGTTGATGCGGGGCATGGCAGCGGTCATCGGTTGTTCAGCGTTCATTTCTGACTCCAGGTTGTCGACCCGTCAGTGTCCAGCGTCGGGCCATCGGTGTATGATTGAATCCTGAGTTAAATAGTCTGTTATTGGTTAATGAGACTCATTGAGAATTGTCAGGCCGATGGCGCCAACCCGATCGTTATTTCGATTGGCGGTGATAGGTGCATGCTATGAACGCCGCTGGAGGCGGTGATGGCAACCTGCGCGCCACGCGCAAATGACTCAAGACAAGGCGCAGCCCGCCGGGAATGGCGGCTCCCTTTCCAAGGGCTGCATCACCGCAATCGTGGCTTGAGTGGCTTGCCGCAGGGCGAGGCAAGGGATTTAAGCTCAATGTCATGATAGGCCTCGTCTAAATGTGGGATTTATATAAGACATTACACGAGTGTGGTGTGACTATCAGAGCCCCGCAAATCCCCTAAATTAAGTGTTATTGGCAATCGAAGTTTACTGAGGTATCAATTATCTATACTCGAGAGCCTATGTACTTTTAGACTCAACAAACTGCCGACCGAAGCGTTTTCTAAGCCCTTCTGACACGCTTACAGATAGATTATTGCCCAATACCAACAGACAGGGGGTAAGAATGAGAGTGAGCAAGGTGGCAAATGAGAGTCCACCTGCAATGGCACTGGCAAGCTGGGTCCACCATTGAGTGGATGGGGCGCCAAAACTGATACTACGGTTGATGAGATCTATATTCATCGCCAATACCATCGGCATGAGCCCCAAAACCGTGGTAAAGGCGGTAAGAAACACGGGGCGCAATCGCCTTCGTCCTGTCGTCAGGGCCGCGTTATAGCTATCCAATCCTTCACGACGCAACCTGTTATAGGTATCGATGAGAACGATATTGTTGTTCACCACGATACCAGCCAAGGCAATAATACCTATGCCAACCATGACCACACCGAAAGGTTGAGCGGTAATCAACAGTCCCAACAGCACCCCGGCGGTTGAAAAGACAATGGCCGAAAGCACCAGGAAGGCTTGATAGATGGAGTTGAACTGAATCACTAATACCAGCGCCATCAGAAAAATCGCACTGATAAAGGCCCCCATCAGAAAATTCATGGCCTCCCGCTGATCTTCATCTTCCCCTTTGAAACTGATCCTTACCTTGTTATCCAGATCAGCTTCAGCAATCAGCTGCTGCAACCCTTTCAGTTGACTATCCGGTAACAGTCCCTCAGTCACATCCGCCTGTATGGTAATCACCCGTTGCCCATCAACACGGCGCAGATTACCACTTTTTGCGGCCGGCTTGAGGGTGACAAAATTCGTGATCGGCACCATCCCCTTGGCGGTGGATACCTTGAGTTGATCCAATTGCCCAAGATTGCGCTCGCGAAAAGGAAAGCGAACTCTGATGTCCACTTCATCGTCGGTATCATCCGGTCTGTATTCGGTGACCTTAATTCCGTTCGTAATCATCTGTACTGCGCTGCCGAGCATCGATACATTGGCCCCATAACGAGCAGCAAGTTCACGATCCACTTCAAGACGCCAATCGATACCAGGCAGTGGCCGGTCATCCTCAACGTCAACATAGCCTCCCTGTTCGGCCATCAATTTGCGTAACTGGGCAACCACTTTGGTAACGCGAGAATAATCACGGCTGCTCAATTCAATCTGAATTGGTTTGCCGCCGGATGGACCATTTTCCGCTTTACGAAACTCAAGTTGTATTCCTGGGATATCTTGTGTGAGCTGGCGCATCTCTTCAAGGATTTCCGCAGCGGGACGTCGTTGCTCCCAGTCGATAAATTCCAGTTGTATCACCCCCACGACATCTTCGGCCATATTCTGACCTTTGGCCGAATTGAAAGAGCGGGCATAGACCGCGTCCAGCTCGGCAAAGTCCAATACCTGCTGTTCAACCTGGCGCACAATGGCATCCTTTTCATGAATCGAAAGATCACCACGCGCATGAACCTGAATCTGTGCAAATTCCGGTTCAACATCGGGGAAAAATTCAACACCTCGGCCCAACTGCATATACGACAGATAGGACAAGAACATCGCCAATAGCGCCACCGCCAATGTCTTCCCAGGATGATGCAGTACATAGGCCAGCAACTTTGCATAGCTCTGCGTCCACTGGCCTTCTGTGACTGTGTCGGTCAACCGAGCACGTCGCGTTATCGTAGCCCCCAACACCGGGATAAACACCAGGGCCATTGCCAGAGAGGCCGTCAGAGCAATGATCACTGTGATCGGCAAATACTTCATGAACTCACCCACCAGACCGGGCCAAAAGAGTAACGGGGCGAAGACCGCCAGGGTGGTCAAGGTGGAGGCGGTTATCGGCCAGGACATACGTTTTGCCGCAGAAGCAAAAGCGCTCATGGGGGATTTTCCCTGTTGCATGCGACGGTCAGCCATTTCAATGACGACGATGGCCCCATCAACCAACATACCCACCACCAGAATCAGACTGAACAGCACCACGATATTGAGTGTAAACCCCATCGAGTCGAGCACCAACATTGCCGCAAGAAATGATCCGGGTATGGCCAATCCGACCAACACCGCAGATCTTGGTCCCAAGGCTGCAATAATCACAATCATCACCAAAATGATCGCTGAGAGAATATTGTTTTGCAGGTCACTCAGCATCTCTCTGATCTGGTCTGACTTATCCTGCATGTAGGAGACAATCAATCCAGCTGGCCAGTGTTCACGCTCTGCTTCGACAACTTTTCTCACCTCAGCAATGGTGTCGATAATATTCGCGCCAACCCGCTTTTTAACCTCAAGCGTCACTGCAGGCTGACCATCCACACGGGCAAAACTCTGTGGATCCTTGAAGCTGCGCCGAATACTTGCCACCTCACCAAAGGTAATCACCCGGTCTCCATCGACCTTTACCGGCATGCGCATCACATCATCGAGTTCTTCAATAACCCCAGGAACTTTTAGCACCAGTCGCCCGGCGCCTGTGTCCATTGCCCCGGCAGCAACCAGTCTATTATTGTTGGTTACCATAGAGATCAGTGAATCATATTCAACCCCATAGGTCTCCATGATCGCTGGATCGACAACCACCTCGAGCAAAGCCTCCCGATCACCCCCAATCACCGCCTCAAGCACCCCAGGAAGCGCCTCGATGCGATCCTGCAGATCTCTGGCAATGTTTACCAGGCTGCGCTCGGGAATTGGCCCTGACAGGGAGACAGTCAAGACTGGAAATAGGGCCACATTCACCTCAACCACTTTAGGTTCATCGGTTGAATCTGGTAGTTTCGCTTCTGCCATATCGACCTTTTCACGCACATCGGTCAAGGCCTGCTTACTGTCAAAACCCGCACTGAATTCCAACTGCACCGAAGCGTGCCCTTCACCTGCGATGCTCTTCATCTCTTTTAGGCCGGCAATCGACTGCAACTCCTTCTCCATCGGCCTGACCAGCAGACGCTCCGCATCTTCAGGAGAGATGCCTTCATGAGTCATCGAGACATAGATGATAGGAACCGCGATATCCGGCTCCGACTCCTTCGGTATCCCGTTATAGGCCATACTGCCGGCCACCAGGATAAATAGCAGCAACAGCAGCACAGCACGACCGCGGGAGAAGGCAAGATCGATTATGGTGTTCATTGAGTTATCCTGGGATCTGCTACGACTGGGTTACTGGAACCGGAATTACACGCTCACCCGGATTCACAAATCCCTGCCCCTGTGATACGACCCGAACCGTTTCAGGCAGTCCGGAAACCCAGATACCGTTGGCCTCGGTGCGCACAAACTCAATCGGATGAAAAGCGATCAGGCCGTCCTGATCAACGCTCTTGATGCCGACTGTGCCACTGTCATTCAATGCAAGCACTGCCGGAGAGATAAAATGAGCCTGCTCCTTACCAATTACAATTCTTAACTGTGCACTGACACCGGCACTGATTTGCCCCTCAGGATTGGCAATTTCTGCTTCAACACGAAAACTGTGGGTTTCAGAGTCACCCAACTGTGAGATGTAGGTGATCTTTCCTTCGGACTCCCGTCCATCCAGTAGACGCACCTTGATGAGTTGACCCAATGCCAGTTTTCCCGCAGCCTGTTGAGAGACCTGTCCAACCGCTTTGAGCACCGATTCATCCAGAATCAAGGCCACCTTGTCACCCTTCTCAAGGTGGCTGCCCAACTCCACATATCGCTCTTCGAGAATACCGTTGAATGGTGCCTTGACCTGGATATAATCCAACTCCAGTCTGGCCCGCTTTAAATTGGCCTCTGCTGCAGCCAATGAGGCCAATGCCGACTTGAGTTGATTTTCCGATTGAAGCCCCCGCTGCTCAAGCTTGCGAGCCCCTTCAACTTCGAGTTTGAAATGCCCCACTTCCGCCTCAGCCTGTTTCAGTTTCGCATGACGATCTTCGGCTGCCAGCATGACGATGGACTGTTGAGCATCGACCCGTTGTCCCTTTTCAACTGGTAATCGAGCCACTTTTGATACTGTTTGAGAACGAACTTCAATGCTTCGGTTGGGTACAAGTTCGCCCTGTACTACGATTTCCCGATCAATCAGTTCGGCTTTGATGTCGAGTACCCGAACCTGCATCACTGGCTTGGATTTCACTTCATCGGCTACAACAGGATCTGACACCCCTGCCATGGCGCCGCTCAACATCCATATCACAACCGCCAACAGCAACCCGAATGATAAATAAGTAGAGTTCTTCATGGCACCCTCATGATTGACCATGAGTCATATTTTGACCAATGGTCATAATTAATGAAATTTTTTTACCGCCGACCGATGACACCCACCATCATAAAAGCCGTCACTGCATCAATCATTTCAGTTTCATCGCCATGTAAGGACCAGTCACTACCAGCCCACAACATCTCAACCGCACCATTGAAACAGGCGCGCAAACCCATATTGACGTGGCCAATAGGCCGTTGAGCGATAAGGCCCTGCTCCATGGCCGATAACAACAGCGGATCTCCCCAGTCGCCGAATGCTCTATCCAGTTCCAGAAACGAAGAGCGCCAAGCCTCTTCAGCCCGTTCCCTGAAATCTATCCTGTTCGTATATTCAACAACATAGCGATATTCTCGGTGCTCCAAGTGGTACTTGAAGGCAAGCCTGAAAATATGCTCAAAACTGGTTAGTATCTGATTAGAGTCAAAAGTTTCATGTTTCAACTGAAACAGCAGACCCTCATAAAACCTCAGCATGAGACGAAACAACAGTTCATCTTTGCTGGCAAAATGGTTATAGACCGTACCCTTGCCGATTTCAGCCAGTTTGGCGATCTGATCGATGGAAACCGACTCCCATCCGGGTCCGGAAAACAGAGTCAGCGCTGCATCCAGGATATCCTCTTCCCGGCGTTCGAACTCTCTTTGTTTTCTGAGTGATTTCATGACTGGGTGCTGACAGGCAATTATGACTTGCAGTCATTTTATGACCGTCAGTCATTTTGTCAAGTATAACTCTGATCAGCAGCAGAGACATACCAGTGAGTTACTCTTCAAGCAGCACACCTTCGGGAGAGACTACCGGCAAGCCAAAAGTGCGCCATAACTGCATCCCTCCTCGATAATAAAGTATTTTCTGCTTTGGATAACCGACCGAAATCAAACCACGAATTGCCGTTGGCGACTGACCGCACCAGGGGCCGTTGCACCAAATAACCAACTGTTTTGCCTGACTGAAGTCCCATCTATCATCGACCAATCGGCCGCCGAGACGCAGCAGGGACTCTTCGAGAGTGATCTCATCGGCTCCTTGAGCAGGATTGAGATGGGTAAATGGGATATTGATTGAACCGGGTATGGTACCCCGTTCATGCCAATCTACCGTTCTCGCATCGATCAGTAACCCCTCTCCCTCGGCAAGTTGAGTCTGTAGAAACGCGATCAGCTCAACCTCACCAATGGTTTTCACCCCATCAGCAACTTCCATGGGTTGAGCGCAGAACGGCGGGCATGGCCGTGAAGTCCGGGCGAAATCAAACTCCAGCATTGCATCGGTATCCTGGTTTCGACGGATCGTAATCATCTTACCCTGGTGATTGACCTTGAACTCGTCAACCTGCGCGGTTATGTTGACCTCCAGTCCCACAGCCCCCGTCGCAAATAACAGCATTCCAACAACAGCCAAGGCAATCAATTTGTAATTTGGGTGATTTCTCATCATAGTCGGTCTATATAGTCCTGCCATTGCCGATCCAATAGATCACATAAAGTTTCAGCTACCTGGCAACTCAAAGGTCTGGCGTTCTGTTGCAACAGATTAAAATCATCGAGTTTTTTCAATCCATCTTCAATATCAAAATCGATCGCACAGTCAAACTGCTCCAATGCATATTCAATCTGCTGTTGCGTGAGTTCTGTATAATTTGCCTGCTGCAGCAGCTGCTTGATCTGCAGAATCGTCTCTGTTGGTTGGATTGTAGCCGTATCATCAGCGAGCAACTCGCAATCAGGATTGAAGGGTTGATAGCGCTGTCTTAAATCGATTAAGCGCTCTGAATAATTTAGGGTAATTAATCTTCAAAGCTTCTGCGCCACACGTGTTTGATCAGCGGTCAAGCCAGACTTGATCAGGCGAGAGAGCAACCTGGATGTACTCACCGGTATAAAGTGATCGAATGGGGCAATAGCTTTTTGTTTTACCATCAGATCTGTTGCCGTTGTGATACATTACCCCTACATACTGTACAGTAAATTATTAGCCAGTTTGATAGTAAACAGTACGAACAACTCCCCAGCCATTCCCCAAACATGCACGGATTAGTCTGAACAATCACTTTATCTGATACTATCAACCTAGCGACTAAGTATGTCGTGTTTAGGCCTGTTAACACGAATAAGTGTCCATCAGAAATATACGCTTTTACAGAACCATGTCATCCCGGTGAATGCAGCAACAGGCTGGACTCGGCATTTCAGAAGCTGGCTGGTTGGCTTCAATCAACTACATCGGCTATTTAGCTGGCGTAGGATATGTTGTCAGCGCTACCTTCATCGGCATCGTCAGTCTGGTGCTGACCATGGCTGGCCGCTACTACCCAACACGCCCAGCCAAAATGATGGGTAAAATGACCGTTGCCTATGGCATACCGCAGATCCTTGCACCTGCTGTTACTGGCGCCATCGCCGCGTATAGCGGTAGCTACCATCAAGGTCTCTATCTAGTGTGGTGCTCATCGGTACGTTGCTAATGTGGTACTTAAAACATCTACAAGACCGCCAGCGGAAATAGGCTATCAATCACAAATCAAATCGTAAACTGCACTAGTGTGGTGCTTCATACAAATTGACGATTATAGCGTGACGCTAAGCGGTTAGCCGCTAGGCGCGTGCCGCCGGGAATGGCTTCTCCCTTTCCAAGGCGCGCAACAACGCGGATGA
>JARRQD010000101.1:0-10344 GCA_037382205.1 Candidatus Thiodiazotropha sp. | reverse complement strand
TGGGACCGGTATAGGCCGAGGAGGAGCTGGCGTACAGGATATCCGAATCGAGCGGATCGACAGCGACGTCACGCAGATACGGGGTAGCCATATCTGCATCGCCAAGCAGTTGCACACAGCTTGCCGCTGTTACTGTACAGCGATAGACGCCACCGAGTCTGTCACCGTTGTTGGCCGCACTCTGAAATACTGAGACCAAGATGACCCCGGTCAGATCTTGAGCGGGCCGGATGGAACTGATACCCTGCCAGTCCGCCGTTTGATAAACCGGGTCGCCGTTGACTGCAAAAGAGTCCGCCAAAGGTCCGGCAAATGTCGTCCAGCTGCCCCCCTGATCGCGGGAGTAGAACAGTCCAGCCTCGCCGCCAGCATAGTAGGTGCCGTCATCATCGACCGCGGTCGCACGACAGCCGCCGTTACAACCGGATGGCACTCGATTCCAGTGCGCCCCCTCGCTGTTTTTAGCGTCTTGAGTACGGTAGACCTCGCCGTCGATCGTCACCAGCAATGTCTCGTGCGCCGGGTCGGTCGGATCCAGCGACAGACCGTAGACATCGCGCGAGTTGCGCGGCATATCCGCCGCATGGATCCAATCTTGGCCTGCGTTGGCGCTGTAGGTCAACATCTGATTGCCCCGCTGCCCGGGTGATGAAGACATCCAAACCCGCACCGGGTCAGCTGGATCAGACAGTAGTGCATAGACATTGCCGCCGAAAGCGACATTGGATTCATTGACACCGATCTGGAAGTCGATGCCTCGCCACTCGTCCGGCAGCGGATCGAGGTAGTCGTGGAAATAGTTGCATGATTTCCAGTAGGCGCCGGCGTCCCGGCTGACCCAGCAACCGATATCCTGCAGGCCAATATAGAGTGTATTGGGGTCACTGTCGTTAGCCTCGATCAGTGTTGCTGTGATGTTGTCGATACCGGTCGATTGCCACAGATCGGATGAGTTCGGATTCTCCAGCGTATAAGCCGGCAGAAAATCGAGTCGCGTTGTGCCGCTATCGGCATACCAGCCCTTAAAGGCGAACTGTATCGTTACCCAGTAGATAGTATCGGGATCGCTATAGGTCAGATCAAACCCCAGGGTCTTTGCGGTTTCGCCGCCGAGTATCGTGCTGAATAGGGTATGCCGGCGAGCCCAGCCGGCACGCCAGCTGTCAGCGCTGTTACCGGCATAATCTTGATTGTAGGCCAGTGTTTCACTGTTCCAGGAGGTGCCGTCGTGGGACACCCGCCAGGCTACCGGGTGGGAGTTACTGCTATTGCCCCAGTACCAACTGAAATCCGAGTCGATGATACGAATTTGACGGGGGTTGCCGGGTTGCGGCCAGAGAAATCCCCGATTGCCCTGTTGGCTATGAATTTCGACACAGTCGTTCGGCTGGGACAACAGATCGGCGCAGTAGTAGGTTCTGCCTATCTGCGCACCATCGACACTCGACAGATAGACAGGATGGCTGCCCGAGCTGTCTGCATCGGGGTGGAAAACAATATCGATAATAGCGCTTTCGCCATTGGCAACCCGCGACCAGTTGACGCCACCATCGGTGCTCAATAGTACGGCATTGGTCGCATCGGCAAAGCGATCCTGTGACGACAATGCCAGTATCACGTCGGGGTTGTCCGGATGCACGATGAGCTTCATGATTGCCGGTGCATCGATGGCATTGGTCGGGCGTCCTGCCAGCCTGAATGTCGCCCCGGCGTCATTACTGCGGAAGATGCGACTGTCCGCCTGATTGTAACGAGAGCGCACCGAGGCGTAAACGATATCGCCGTTTGACGGTGCAAAGGCCAACGATTTGACAACGCTGTTGGCCCCGGTCTCATCGCGGAAACTGACCGGGCTGAAATGGTGGCCGCGATCAGTACTGCGACTGATGCCGGTCGATTCGCCTTGCTGACCGCTACCGGTACGTTCGCCGGAAAGCAGTATGATATCGTTGTTGGTTGGATGAAAGGCAACCGCCTGCACATGCTTCATCATCAGGCCATGGCTCAAATCGCCGATCGCCTCCCATTCCTCTCCGCTGTCACGAGAGAGAAAAGCACCACCCAGGTCCGAAGTCGCGATCAGCAAGCCGTCCGCTCCAGCACCGATGCTATTGAACGCCCCGCCACCGCCCGGATTGATGCGTTGCCAATCTGCGGCCACCACGCAGGGCGGTAACAGTAATAAGGTACACAAACATAAACACAGCAGGGGGTTCACAGAAACCAGGTGTCGTCCATTTGATCGCGAAAACAGTGCAGGGATACTCATTGAACTAGTGTAGTGTCCTATATAAATCATACATTTAGACGAGGCCTATCATGAAATTGGGCTTAAATCCCTTGCCTCGCCCTGCGGCAAGCCACTCAAGCCACGATTGCGGCGTTGCAGCCTTTGGAAAGGGAATCGCCATTCCCGGCGGGCTGCGCCTTGCACTCGCAGCTTGAGTGGCTTTCTAAATGCACGCTTTATATAGGACACTACACTAGACTCCGTTCTAATCTTAAGATTTATGAGAAATGAGGTCACTCCTCGGCAAAATTGTACACATCAGCAGCGCGCCCTGCGTTTTGCAAAAGGTTATCTGAGACGCAGTCGACTATCGTACCCTCGACTACGACAACTTCTGTGTATGCACCAACCCCATTGTGTTCCATAATCACCGCCATGAGCACAAGGATCGAATCCCGCAGAAGGTGAAATCCATAGTAGAGTGACACTGACTTAAGAAGTGACTGGTGGCGATTCGTATCAGAGCGTTGGAACGAATAAAAGCCGGAGAATGATTCGTTAATCCTTGGCATAGTTGGAGTGTCTATATATCCCGATTTGTCAGGTATCACCCTCGCCCTACTCGGACGGAGCTTTCGGTTTCTCCTCATGCCCACCAAATCCCCAGCGCATGGCGGAGAGCATGCGATGGGCGAGGTCCGACTCGCCCTGGGAGTCGAAACGCGCGAACAGGGCAGAGGTGAGTACTGGCGCCGGAGTACCGGTTTCAATCGCAGCCAGGGCGGTCCAGCGCCCTTCTCCGGAATCTGAGACCTGTGCGATATCGATGTCGTACTGATAGAAGGCTTGATTCGCTAGCGGTGCGGTCTCTGCATCCGTATCCCGGGCGTGACCACCGATGCCCGCATGGCGAAGGATGTTAAAGCCTTCTGCATAAGCGGCCATCAGTCCGTATTCGATGCCGTTGTGCACCATTTTCACGAAGTGGCCGGCACCGGACGGTCCACAGTGCAGCCACCCCTCCTCGGCGGGGCTGTGCTCGCCAGCATTACCGGGAGTACGCGGCTCATGAAATCCAGGGGCTAGGGAGTGGAACAGAGGTGACAAGCGGTCGACGATCTGGGGTTCGCCACCGATCATTAAACAGTAGCCCCGATCACGCCCATGCACGCCCCCGCTGGTGCCCACATCCAGGTAGTGAACGCCTTCCTGGCCGAGCCGTTGTGAGCGCGCAATGTCATCCTTGTAGTAGCTATTACCTCCATCGATGAGCACATCCCCTGAGTGCAGTTTTGGTGCTAAGTCCGCCAGCAGATCATCCACCCTGCCGGCCGGGATCATCATCCAGATCACCCGGGGAGAGTCGAGGGCTTCCACGAATGCGTCCAGTGTGTCACATCCCTTCACCGAGTCACCCGCAACGGCTTCGACGGCCTCTGCTGAGTGATCGTAAACCACACAGCGGTGGCCGTCCGCGATCAGCCGGTGA
Organism: Candidatus Thiodiazotropha sp.; assembly: GCA_037382205.1. Classification (GTDB taxonomy): domain Bacteria; phylum Pseudomonadota; class Gammaproteobacteria; order Chromatiales; family Chromatiaceae; genus Thiodiazotropha. The sequence continues at coordinate 6,625 of JARRQD010000101.1, read as the reverse complement.
ACCATGTTGGCGCCCATGCGCCCCAATCCGATCATGCCCAGTTGCATTGTGTTCTCCTTGCGATTCAAATCCCGCTCAGCCGGTGTGATCTGGCATTGAACAGTTGTTAGGTTGAGGCACTATACCTTTTGCGGATAGAGTGGCGGTAACATCGTGCCTTGAGTGCTGTCGCGTGGTGCCTTGTTTGGCTTTTTGATCAGGAGCGATAATCGCTCCCATGCATCTTCTCCATCCCAGTTTTCTGTGGTGTTCGCGAACAGGCAGCGATCCAATTTTTGGAGTACCTCTATCGATTCACTACCAAAATATTGCGATAATGTTTCAAGTCGCCTTGGTGGTTGTTTAGGCCAGCGTGCTGCTGCCCACTCCAATAGCGCCAGGCGAGCGGCTTTTGGATCATTATTTTGACAGGCCTGATGGAATCGGTCACGCGCCTTGTTGAGCTTTAATGTGTTATCCGCTGATTGGTCTGCGGGTGTGGTCTGTACAGGGTTTGCTCTGCGAGCCCGTTGCCAAAGTATGGTTGTTACAAGCCATGCCAGGAACATGGCAGCGGCGAGCCATGGCCAGTAGCCCTGCTCACTCGAGTGATCAATGAGTTGGCTTTTTTCTGTGATCACCCCCTGCTCGGCGGAATCGCTTGGTGTAGCAGATGTCGCCGATATTGGATTAGTTGTGCCGATGGCATCCGATTGTTTTGCACTAACCGGTGGTGATTGTTTCACGCCTGCCGCCATCGGCAGTACCTGGATTTTGTGTTCTGGCAGGGTTGCTATGCGTTGTTTATTGTCATCGCTATCCCACCAGGATAGACGAACCTCAGGCAACACCATCTCTCCCGATTCAGATGGGATTAGTGCGGATTTTATGACTTTCTTGGAGACTAAGGTATCACCCTCTGATTGAGTCTCGGTCTGAGATTTATCGGGGTAGACTTTGACCCCATCCGGAACCGAGGGAGCCAGTTCCGGCAACTGACTGGCAGTGATTCCCTTGGCTGTAATGGTGATTGTGCGGGTAACTGGCTCGCCAACGCGAAACACGGCCGGGTCGGGTGACCAGGATTCTTTCATGCTCAATGACTCTGCCGGTAACCAAGGTGATGGGGTTCCACTTGGTTGTGGTTGTACGTCGAGCGACAGGTTGTGTCCACGTAGCTGTATCGTGCGTGTTTGACCGAAGAAGCCACCAAAGTCTTCAAAGGGATCGTGTCCAAAGAAGCTTTGCATGTCGGCCAATGGATCATGCCCGAACATCGGATTACGCCGTCGGTTTGTGCGATTGTTTTGTTCCGGTATCTTGGCGGATAGCAGCGGTGCTTTGATCTCTAATTTCCCACTATGCTGGGGAAATATGGCATATTTTCGCTCTATGACTTGATACTGCTGGCCATTGCGCATCGTGCTATAGTTTTTGTCTTCACCCAGATGCTCGATGATTGCATCGCCTGCCTCTGGTTCTGTGAGACTGGCTTGACTTATTGAAGTGCGGGCCAAGACTCGAACGGTATAGATCACCTGGCTTTGAACATAGGGTGACTTGGGCTTTGAATCTATCTCCAGTAATACTGGACGTGATGCACCAGTTTCGCTGGCTTGAGCCGCGGGTAGCACCTCCAATGAAAGTTTTTGAGTAGACAAACCTCCCAATTGAATGGCTGGAATCGTGAGCTTTCCCATCTGTTTTGGCGCTAAGACCAATTGCCATTCACGGGTACTGTTGCTGCGGCCGTTGATAATCGTCATTCGGGTGCTTTGACTCTGGTTCAGTATATCGAAGTCTCTATTCAGTGCGGTGAGATCAGGGGAATCTGTTGTATCTCCCGGTGCAGTCAGGGTGAGCAATACCGTTTCGCCTTCGGCGATACGGTTCCGATCCAATTGCGCTGACAGGCCTGCTGCAAATACATTGGAACCAAAGCACAAGCTGACAAGTAAAATAAAACAGAATGAGCGGATATTATTCATCTTAATAATCTCCTCACGGAAGTTGCCCTGTGCGACGCAGGTGCTGTAATAAGAAACGCTGGCGCAGTAACCCGGCGGGATCGTCTTCGACACGCCGTAGTAATTGATCCATGGCTTGTTGATCCTCGTTATTGAGGTCAGTGTCGGTCATGGCGGTTTGATTGGTTGTTCGCTTAGACTTCTGCTGAGATTGGTCGCCAAGCAGATCGGCAAGTCCCGGCTCTTTGGATTGACTCTTGTCTGCAGGCGGTTGTGTTTCTTTAGCCGCCTGTTGCTGTTCGTCACGATTCTCACTGCGCCTTTTATTGTTCTCTGCTCTCTGTTTCTCTGTCGCTGGCTCACTGGCCGTTTGCGTATCCTTTTTCTGCGCTTGTTGTGCCGGTTTTTTCGGCGTTTTTTGTTGGCTAGCCTGAGCCTGTTGAGCAGCCTGTTTCTGTTGTTTTTTCGCTTCTGAGTTTTGCTGATTTTGTTGCTTATTTGCGCCCTGCTGGTTCTCCTTGCCAGTTTGATTCTTCTGGCTGGACTCTTTAGCTTGACTCTGTTGATTCTCCTGGTTGTTGTTGCCTTGCCCTTCTGCTTGGTTTTGTTGCTTCTGATCAAGCAGTTTTTTTACCAGCTCACGGTTAAAACGGGCATCCTCATTTTGCGGATTATTCTTGAGCGCTTGGTCGTACTTGGTGATCGATTCTTTCAGTCTGCCAAGCCGAGCCAGTGTATTGCCCTGGTTGTAATCAGCTTGCGCACTGTTGCTGTTGTGTTGTGATTGCAATGCCTGTTGGTAGTCACCTGCCTGATATTCGGCTGCGGCTCGCCACTCGGGATTATCAAAAAGTTTTGCAGCCTGTTGATGTTTTCCCGCTTCGAAGGCTTGGGCGGCCTGCTGGTCCGGACGCAACCACATATCCTGCCAGCTGAAAGCCTGAGCCTCAGGCGGGGGAGCCAGGAGTATCGCTACCATCAGAGGTCCGATCCAGCCACGTCGAAAAGCAAAGGCCGCCAGGGGGAGTAGAAGCAGCAACAGCCAAGGTCCCTGCTCACGCCACTGGTCAGCCTGGTTGTTCTGTTGGGTGATTGACTTCTTTAACGGCGTAATCTTGGATGGGATCAAAGCCTCGATATCCTGATCACCCAGGTCGGCTGTAACGTAATCTCCATGGCCAGCTTTAGCGAGAAGTTTAAGCGAGTCACTCTCCAGTGCCGACATGATTATGGCGCCGCCTGCATCTTTGAGAAATCCACCATTCGCCATCGGAATTGGCACACCCTTTTCACGGCCAACTCCTAACACAGAAACGCTGTAGTTTTGACTCAGCAGCTTACGCGCTTGCTCTTGTGCCGCCGCTGGGTGGTCGAGCCCATCACTGATCAGAATCACCTCGCCATCGGGAGCGCCAGCTTGTTCTAATAGCTCACCTGCTTTTTTCAGGGCCAGATCGGTACGTTTATCTCCCTGCACTGGTAGTAGGCTGGTTTCCAGACTCGATACCTGGGATGTGATGGTTTCAGTATCAGAGGTCAAGGGGGATACCACGAAAGGTTCCGCGCCATAGGCAAGTAGAGCTGTCTGACCCTCTTGCTGCTTATGCAGTAGATCTAAAACTTCGAAGCGGGCGTGGGCAAGTCGTGAAGGCGCGAGATCTGTGGCATTCATCGACGCAGAGATATCGAGCACAATGACCCGGTAATTTTGAGTTTGGAAAACTGGTTGGGGTAGCCGCTGCCAAACTGGACCGGCCAACGCCAATATACCCAGCAGCCAACAGATGGCCAACAGAATCAGTGGCAGACGATCGAACTTTCCATGCTCATCGGTCAGTAAGTGTGGTAACAGGTTTGCGTCTACGATACCACGCCAAACGTCACTGCCAGTTTCAGCGCGTAGCAGACGTATGATGAGTATCAGAAGTGGGATAATCAGCACCAGCCACAGTGGGCGGAGAAAGTGGAAATCAGCCAACATAGTCAAACCCCTTTTTAGTACTCGCTTTGGCCACAGCGCGCCGGGGCAATCCATGCAGTGCTAAGCCAATTGTGATGAACAACGCGATCCCGGCTGGCCACATGAACATGGCGTGCATCGGACGCAGGCTACGGGTATCGCGGATACTGGGCTCAAGTCTGTCCAACTCATCATAGATTTTCTCAAGTTGGTCGGTATCAGTTGCTTGAAAATAGCGTCCTCCGGTTATCTTTGCGATCGCTTTCAGGGTCGTTGGATCAAGGTCAGAGGCCTGCTGCATCAACATTCCGAAGCGGGTATTTATGCCTACCTGACCGCCACCAATACCAATGCTATAGATTCGAACCTTGGCCTGGGCAGCAAGCTTTGCTGCTTGGCGTGGAGAGAGATTACCGGCCGTATTGGAGCCATCAGTAAGCAGAATCAATACCCGATTGTCTTCCGGCTGCTGCTTGAGACGTTTCACCGCTAGCGCAATCGAATCACCGATTGCTGTCTCTCTTCCTGCCAGACCGATAACAGCCTCATTGAGCATCGTTTGTACCGTCGTGCGATCATGGGTCAGTGGGGTTTGCAGGTAGGCGCGACTGCCAAACAGAATGAGTCCTAAACGGTCGACTTCCCGGCGTTCGATGAATCGACCCGCTACGGCTTTGACGACATCCAGACGTGAAACGGGGCTGCCATTCAATTGGTAGTCCTGTTGGCTCATTGAACCGGAGATATCCACTGACATCATCAGATCACGTCCAGACATCGGCAGATTGATTGGCTCACCCAGCCACTGGGGCCGAGCCGTGGCTAATACAAGCAGCGTCCAAGCCAACCAAGCTAACAACAGCCGTACCCGGATTGACCCACCACCAACAAAACCCGTCACCACCCCTGGCAGCTGCTGATAAAAAGGGAGTTGTAAAGCTTTGCCCAGGCGTGGATGAGCCGCTGGCAACCAACGCATGAAAAAAGGCAACGGTAGGAGTGCCAATACCCAGGGCCAGTCGAGAGTGATCATGACTTCTGCTCCTGATTGTTTCGAATCCAGTCACGCACCAACATCGCCAACTCTTCGATGGGAACCTCTGCCGCCGGCAGATAGGGCGCCTCGCCAAGCAGTTGCCCAGAACCCTCACGAAAGCGCCCCGCTCCACCATGTGTATCGAGAAACGCTAACCACTCTGAACCTGTTAGCCCAGCGACTTCATGACGAGGAAAACGCGTCAGTGCGAAGCGTCGTAACAGTGAAGAGAGGCCACGGACAAACAGCAACGGATTCGGTTTCTCAAGCTGAGCTGAGCGCAATTGATCAAGTTCCCGGATTGCCTGATGCGCTGCGGCACGACGCTGTTGACGGCGTACCAACCACCCTAGCAAAAGCGCTATTACGATGAGCAGTATGAGTGCTGTTAACCACCATCCAGGCGCAGGAGGCCACCAGGAGACTGGATCAGGCAGATGATAGCTACGCAGCTCAGACAACGGGTCGGCTGTCGGGGTGAGGGTTGGTGAAACTGACGTCGGATTCACGGCTTACCTGCCTTAGCGCCAAGCCGTACTCCCAGACCCCGGCTGAGGGACTCACCGACAGGTTGGTCGGTGCGCAGGCTGATCAAATGGGCCTGATGACGGTTTGATAGCTCTTTCAATAAATTTAATTGTTCAGCGAATCGGCTACTCCAGGCGTTACGTTGCATGGTTGCTCTGGTATCCCACAAGCCACGTTGGACCCCATCAGAAACAGGATATTGACCGGCAGGTGGCGGTGTCGACTCCAAGTTGTCATAGACCTGCACCAAGACCAATTCACTGCCCGTTTTCAGGCGAGCGAATGTGGCGCCATCTTCAGAAGTAAGACCAAAGAAGTCACTGATCAAAAATATCAGACTGCCTGGGCGCACCAAGTGGGAAAGATATTCAGTCGCTGAGGCAATTGAGGTGTAACCACCCCGCTTCTCATTAAGTGGCGCCTGAGAGAGTGCCTTGAACAGAGGAAGCAGTCCTTGTGTGCGAGCTGCGGGACGATGTTCAAAATGGCGAGTCTCATCGAATACCAGTCCACCTACCCGATCACCTTTGTCTACTGCCGCCCAGGCCAACAGAGCGGCAGCAGAGGATGCAATCACTGATTTGAAAGCGACTCGCGAACCAAAACGCATTGAGGGACCCTGATCCACCAGCAACCAAACAGGTCTTTCGCGCTCCTCTCGAAATAGCTTAACGTGAAGCTTGCCTGCTCTGGCCGTGACCCGCCAATCCATGTTTCGTGGATCGTCACCCGGCTGATAGATGCGTGACTCGTCGAACTCCATACCACGTCCCCGAAAGCGTGAGAGGTGTCCTCCACTACGAGTTGAAAGCACCTTACCGCGGGTTGCGATGTGCAGACGGCGGGACTCAAGGCGTAAACCAATCAGGCTTTTAAGGTTGACGGATACCCCGTCATTTAGATTGTTTTGCATAGAGATCATCTTAGAATCCGCAGTTGAAGATGGATGTGTATTTCATTAGGTTACGACTGATGATCTATGATCATGGTACTGGTACACAGCTAAGCAGTGTTTCCACGAACGCTTGGGCTGTTCGGTCCTCTGCCTCAGCCTCGTAAGAGAGCAGTACACGATGACGCAATACGTCTGGCGCTACGGCTTGAATATCTTCGGGGGAAACATAATCGCGCCCCATCAACCAGGCCCGCGCCCGA
>JARRQD010000100.1:10390-16554 GCA_037382205.1 Candidatus Thiodiazotropha sp. | reverse complement strand
GGCCAGGATACTGCGTTGCAATGCTTGAAAAGGGCGAGCCATTCCCTGCGCATTGCGCCTTGTCTCCTGGCCTGAGCAGGCTTCTATAATCGTCAATTTGTATGAAGCACCACACTAGATTATTCTGCTCAACTTCTCTCCCCGGATTATCTTTCTCAGAGCTGAAACAAATATTGACTCAAAATGTCAGTTTGCAACTTATAGAGTTTACTAGTGAATTTTTGTAACGATAGGGTAAAGCCACTTAGATCAGGGTTCTGGAGTCGTTCGAGTTATCGAAACCATTCAGAGATTCAGCAAGAAAGAGTTTGAAATGACGCATGATTTGTTTGGGTATGCGTTGCTCTGCAGTCAATCTCAGGTCGTGCAACTCTTGCGCGATGAGGGTATCTCTCTGGGTTCTGGCCTTCTCTATGGTGTTGTGAACGACCTGATCAAAAATCAGACCTGGCCGATCTTTAACGACACCGTAAATAGCAATCAGTGTGATCTGTTCTTCAAGACCGAGTTTGCTGTGGTTATCAAGAATGGCCAACATCTGCGCGGTGACGCAATCGATCTGCAGCGGGTCGAGTGAGACATTCTCAACCCATAGTGCAGCTGGATGGGGGGCATCCAAGCCCGAAATAGTGCTTCTCGATAGCATAGTATTACCTGTCTACCTAAAAAATCCTTTGTAGTCTGTATCAACGATATCAGGATTTGATCAACACATCCTGAGCCTGTCAAACACAGAGTGCTTCCTTGTACTTCGATTATCCTAAACTCTTACACTTTACGCAACTATATACTCATCTCCTACGATATAGTCTATTTGTTTTTGCGTATTGTGAATAGCGTATTAATCGCGGCGTAACACATTTAAATTGGTTTCCCGCCATCCCTGACTGTTGTAAAAATCGAGAGCCGATCGATTATCCCGATCGGCAACCAGTTGCAATCGTTTAATCCCCTGACTTTTAGCCCATCGGTTGATATGGGTTAGCAATTGTTGTCCTATGCCTTGACCACGATGACTAGCATCAACAACAACATCCTCGACCCAGGCAGCCAGGCCACCCTCCGCAGTGGAAATCACCCATTGTATGGTTGCCATGGCGATGACCTCTCCGCGATCACCTCTTGCTACAAAAATCTCTGCTGATTCAGATTTAAGCAACAGAGCCAAACCTCGATTTTGCTTGTGTGGATCCACACTAAAATCGGCCTCGATTGAGAAAAGCTGGTTCAGCAGATCAACCAACTTTTCGAGATCACTTTCAATGGCAGATGAGATCTCATAACCTGTGGATCTGCTCATTTACCGCCCCCTTCAATTGCCGACATCAATACATCTCTTCATATCACTAAATGTCGTACGCGGCGATACACAGGAGCAAACGCGTCGCGTACACCCTCTCCCCCAATCCCTCTCGGGACTTTTACAGCCACGCCAGCCTGATCAGTTCTGAATTCATAATCCAAGCCAGACAGCAATCATATTGCCTCAATGGAGGCTGGAGCTTTGACTTAACAGCACCTGAGCAAATGCTTGCAGACTGATGTTGGCTAAAGAATGGCGCCAGGGATGATCTGCAGAAGAGGCGATAAAGAGTCAATCGTTGGTCAGCTATCGCCTAGCCGCTATTGGCTCGGTAATTTTGATATGGCCGGGCCAATAGCGGCTTGTTCAGTGGTACCATTAGCAGTGATGGTCCAAATGAGAACCTGTTAAGTCAAAACCTTTAGTCCCTAGCCTATTGGCTCTGAGGCAGATCCAGACCATGTTTTACATTACCCTCTTCATCAACTACCTCAAGGCGTGTGTAATCACCTTTGGCAACCTTCAGATAGAGGCATGGAAAGGTCAACATCTGTATCTGAGCCATATCAGGATCTGGTTTGCGCCACTGAAGCGCCAGCGTTGCCGTCTGCTCCTTTATGACCAATTTATCTGACAACAGCTTCAAACCATAGCCGCCACTGGGTTGCTGCCCCATATCGACTCGGACCAACCAAGTGTCATCGGTATCGGCTTTAGCTTCATCTTCAACTTTGAGGGATTTATCACTCATCATCAAGCCGCCACCGACGTTTTTAATGATGCCCCCCTTAATCAAATGGATGCCAGCTGCCTGATTGGTGCTGCAAGCAACCCCGTCTTCGACCACGGTAACGGAATTATCCTGAGTATTACATGCTGTCATCGTGATGCATAGGGCGGACAACCCAATCCATTTCAACCTACTAATACGTTTCACTTTACTACTCCCTTAGTCCTGGCGTGCGTGAATCATCAACTCTTGAACACTCTCTTCCGCCGATGCCGCACTGGAAATCGGTGTCTGATACTCATAGGCTGCCGAAAAATCCAGCCCGCTTTGAGCACTTGAACCAAGGGTTATGACATTGGGTTGTGAGAGAGTGGGATAAGCGCCGCAGGATTCACCACTGTCACAGATCAAATTATCCATATCCATATCAGAACCTGCAACAATATAGTAATCACCCGCGGGGACATTACTAAAGCTGTAGCTGCCACTGCCAGTATTGGTATTCAGCTCATCCTGTTGTTCAACCTGACTGGTCGAATTGTTCACCAACAAAACATAGTGACGCCCCGCATCACCAGTGAGTGAGCTATCCAGCACCTGCATGATGACATCCACATCCACGCTGGAGGTACCTGCGCTAACCTGGATAGTGCCTGTATAGGTCGCTGGAGTGAGTCCACTTCGATCGATACTGACGGTGTAACTGCCGATACCGGAGCCATTCACCTGATTTGCGGCAACCGACAGCCAAGTGATGTTTTCGCTGATTTGGACAGTGCCGACGCTACCGCCAATCTCTTCTGCAAACAGTGTCGTAGACTGCAAAGTATTTGAGAAATTCAGGCTTTGCGGATTCACACTCAAGGTAGGATCTACGGGCGTGTTGCCACCACCCCGTTGCTGTGCCGCTAATACGGCCTTATAGGCGTCGATCAAACCGTGCCCATAGAGATCATCTCGGCCACTGTTACCGATATCAATGGTCAGCTCCCCGGAAGAGAGCATGCTATCAAACTCCGCGGGCGTCAGGCCAGGATATACCGACTTCATCAGCGCGACCACACCGGCTACATGAGGCGCCGCCATAGAGGTGCCCTGATAGAAGTTATAGGTAAAACTGGTTGTGCCCTGAGAGTCATCGCCCAGGGTACTGAGTACACCGTCCGCTCTACCGTCACCATCCACATCAGCCTGAGTATTTCCGCCGGGAGCCGCAACATCGACCTCAGTACCATAATTTGAATAGGGGGCACGAGTACGGCTCTGATCAACCGCACTCACCGAGACCACACCGGCATAGGAGGCAGGATAGGAAAGCTGAGAGGTATTTTCATTGCCCGCAGCGGCAATCACAATCACACCCGCATTGCGTGCTGCGGTGACCGCATCAAAGCTGGCCTGGTCTGCTGAGCCACCACCCAAACTCATATTAATGACGTCTGCTCTCTGGCTAGGCGTGGTACCTGAAGCATTGGACAGACCCGCCGAGTAGAGAATGCCCTCGATGATATCGCTGCTGTATCCACCCTGCTTACCCAGCACACGGACCGGCATGATCTTCACATCCCAAGCGACACCGGCCACACCGGTTGAGTTATTCGTCCGAGCGGCGATGGTTCCTGAGACGTGGGTACCATGAAAGCTGGAAGCGCCGCTTTGGAGTTCATCGCCCGCATCGTCTGGATTGGTATCAATTCCATCACCGTCGTTTGCATTGGCCGCATCAGAGATGAAGTCATACCCGGATACCAACTGACCACTCAGATCAGGGTGATTCAACAGCACTCCAGTATCGATGACCGAGACTATAACACTGTTGTCACCCGTTGTGATATCCCAAGCCTCGGGCAGATTGATCTGATTGTAGTGCCACTGAAGCGAGTAATATTCGTCATTCGGTATCGCAGAGGCATGGTAGATATAGTTGGGCTGAGCATAGACCACATCGCTACGCTGCTTAAGCGCTTTGATCGCCATGATGGTATCCAACTTTTGCTGCGCCTCGCTGTTCAGTTGCGCATAGATACCAGAGCGGGAAGCCACCCGGCTGGCAAACTGGCCATTCAGGGTCAGCCGCTGAACACCGATCTCATTCTCGGAGGCCTGGCTGAAGCTATATTGACTTAGGCTGGCGTCCAAGGCTTTGGCTTGCACGGAATCGGTATCGAACTTAACCAGCAGTTCACCAGGCACAAAGTCGTCATTGATGCTCAGGCCTGGCTGAGGCAGGACTGAGGAGGCAGTCAAACCGATTGAGAGAAGATAGTTTGAAGCGCCGCTGTAGGCGTGTACGACCGCATAGTATTGACCATCTGACGGCACCACAATGGTTTCAAATTTTGAAGTACCGATCGAACTGGCCACCGGGTTCGACAGATCATTCACACTAAACAGATAGAGGTCCAGATCAACTCCCCCGACATCGATATCACCGATGTTCAGCACCAGTGTCTGGCCCGAAGTCAGATCGACCAGATAGTAGTCATCCGGGTCACCGGAAGCCCTTAGATTGCCAGCAGCGCCTGTACCAGCCACATTGACATAACCACCGATGTTGACAGGATTGGGCACCTGCTGTGCATTGCTCGATGGTTGATTGGCGACCGGTGTTGTTTGATTATCATTGACGTCGCTGTCTGTAACGACATAGCCGGGAACCGTTATCCGGCCGCTGATGCTGGCCGTATCACTGCTGTCGTCATCTGACCCACCGCCGCCACCGCAGGCTGCAATGATCCCTGAAACCAGAAGGGTCAGTAGGATTTTTGATAGTTTTTCAGTTAGTTTGAACTTTGCCACGCCAAATGCTCCCTTAATTAAACAACCAGCAATAATTTGTATCTTACTGATTTTAGAGTATTCAATCATCATTTCAATGGTGAATATAACACCTTGACCCCATGAATTAGTGATTGTCTATTCGCTATTTAGGCCAATTATAGAACTGGATTTGAAATCCATTGCCGGTAATAATTTCTTCATCTACAGGCAGACGCTATGACCCATGGGAAGATACAGACCACCCGCCCCACCAAAGTCCCCCTATATCACCTTACAGGGGTACGAAACGCTGAAAACTGAACAGCAGGGATTGTGGCTGCGTCGCCGGGATGTGACCAAAGCACTGGCGGCAGCGGCGGCCGAAGGTGACCGATCAGAAAATGCTGAATACATCTATCGTAAGAAGGAGCTTCGTGAGATTGACCGCCGAATTCGCTATTTGCAGAAAAGACTGCCGAGCCTAAAAGTCGTCGACCAGCCCCCAACCAATTCAGAACAGGTCTTCTTTGCCGCCTGGGTTCAATTGGAAACGGAGGACGGAGATGAGCAGGAGTATCGGATCGTCGGGCCGGATGAGATCGATCGTCACCCCAGTTACATCAGTCTTGACTCTCCCCTGGCGCAGGCGCTTTTGAAACGTAGCCTGGATGATCAAGTCGTGGTGGAGACCCCGGCCGGGATAAGCAAATATTGGATTGTCGATGTGCGCTATGAAGCACCAGATTAGATAAAAACTTCTACCGTACCATTATATGATCAGCGCCAGGCGGTGCGCAGCTTGGCCTCGCTGTAGCCTTTCTGATCCAATAGCAGACGGATCTCCTGGAGCTGCTCACGGGTTTGTGGAACCAGACTGCAGGGATTCGAAGAACTCAATCATTGCCGGCTCATCCCACTTCCGTTCACCAACCACTTGATAGATGATCTGCCCCCTTTTGTTCAACACCAGGGTGGTTGGTAAAGCTTTGACCATCCAGCGTTGACTGATTTGCCCACGTTCATCCATGAGCACTTCAAAATCGATGGGGTAGTCCTGAAGAAATGCACTGACAGCCTCTCGATCCTCCCCCAGATTGATCGCCAGCATGGCCATCCCGGTGGATTTCAACGCCTCCCAGGCCCGATTCATGGAAGGTAATTCGGCTCGACAGGGGGCACACCAGCTGGCCCAGAAGTTCACCAATACTACCCTGCCCCGGTAATCCCGAAGCCGATGATAGTCACCCTGAGGATCCGTAAGTCGAAAGGGTAACGCTGGTATTGGTGCAACTGGGCTGAGTCGATTCTCTAGGGCGATTGAGCGATTTGATGATAAGAAAAACAACAGAAGAAAAAAAGGGATCAACCAGG
>JARRQD010000100.1:0-10370 GCA_037382205.1 Candidatus Thiodiazotropha sp. | reverse complement strand
TCAAACCGGATAGACTGCGACCGAGGAGACATCGCCTTTTCATCGAAAATGCCCAGAGTCTATGAACTGGCCACCCCGATTGGTCGACCCCTTATTGGTCATTGAATGAATGTTCATGATTATCGAGATGCTCTGTTCGATTTTTTGGATCATCCATCCCCGGCCAGCATGCCGCGGAGTAGATCAACAATATGTTCCGCCGGCATGCCATAGGGGATTACCGCGGCTAAGGATCCCGTCTGATCGATCAGATAGAGATTGGCTGAGTGATCGATCGTATAGCCTCCACCCTCATGCTCACGACGCTGATACTTGACCCGATATTGCCGTGCAACCTGATCCACCGCCGCCTCACTGCCGGTCAAGCCAACGATGCCACTATTGAAATAGCCAACATAGTCTCTGAGAACTTGTGGTGTGTCACGACTCGGATCCAAAGAGATAAACAGCCCCTGAAGTCGATCTGTCTGATCTTTCAACGTATCGAACACCACTGCAAGCTTGGCTAACTCTGTGGGGCAGATGTCTGGACAATAGGTGTAGCCGAAAGAGAGCAGTACCAGCTTACCCTGCAGCTGATGCAGTTGAAAGCTGGCGTTGTTATGGTCAATCAAACTGAAATCCCCACCGAGCTGTTCACTGTCTGCAGACGCCATACCGATCGAGAGAAAGACGAAAAGTAGAATTGGCAGCAGTTTCTGTTGGCTTGGAATCATTCAGCGGACCTCCACCTCGCTTCCATGCACCCAACTCGGATCCCCCTTACCCACATCGCCAACCGGCGCGGCAAAGGCATCAGCGACCAGCGTATCCACATTGCTGCCGGTCAGGGATTGCATAAACTCAACCAGGTCTTGCTTCTCCTGATCTGTCAGCTCCAGCGGTCTTATGCGAGGATCAAGCAGTTCATTAGGCACCCCACCTTGGTTATAAAAATCGACCACATCAGCCAGTGTACTGATTGAACCGTTATGCATATAGGGTGCTGTCAGGGCCACATTGCGCAGACTGGGCGTCTTATATTTCCAACGGTCGTGGGGATTCTGGGTCACTTCATAACGACCGACGTCGGTGGCCGGCTTTTTTCCAACCTGATCGATGATGGCGCGATCGATGTCGATGGTGACACCTGGTGCAACCGTCAGCGATTGCTTTTCCGGCAGAATACCCATCGACTCCCGATAACCAATACCGGTGTTGTGCAGTTGATCATCCATAAACAGCGCACTCTGCTGCCCTACAGTATGACAGGCGACACAGCCCGCTTTACCGGTAAAAAGTGCAAACCCCCGCTTCGCTGAATCGCTAACGGCGGTTGTATCTCCAGCATAGTGCCAACGATCGAAAGGAGAGTCCGCAGACACCAGAGTACGCTGGTAACTGGCCAGCGCCTTTCCAAGCGTCTCCATCGATACCCCTTTGCCATCAAAGGCGGCTTGAAAAAGGCCAGAGTAATCTTCGATCTGGCGCACTTTGTTCAACACAAAACCAACCGAAGGGTTAGCCATTTCATTTTTTGCCAACAATGGCCCCCAGACTTGCTGTTCCAGATTCTCTTCTCGCCCATCATGGAACAGCAGTTTCTGGTAAGCCGCGTTATAGACCGTGGGCGAGTTGCGTCGCACCGAACGCCCTTCGATGCCCACCGCCATGGCCAGTTCATTATTGGTAAAGCCTTGCTCTGGCACATGGCACATAGCGCAGGAGAAGGTGTCGTTGAGTGAAAGTCTGCGATCGTAAAACAGTTTTCTGCCCAACTCGATCTTCTCTTTGGTGAGCGGGTTGTCCGCAGGCACCGGAAGGGCCGGCAGTCCCAGTGGCGGATCGCTGGCGATTGACAACAGATCGGCCGCTTGTCCCTTTCTCAGAGGCAGATCCAGAGAGTCGGTAACATAACTGCTCTGCTCATACCCATGTTTATTGTCTCCCGGTTTTGAGAGTCTGGCGGTTTGCTGCGACACAGCAGTAAAGCCAATCTTTTCACTACCCTGCTGCGCTTGCTGGATAATGGTTTTTACATCATTGATGATCAGATCGTGATGCAAAAAATCGACACTGTAAATATTGCGGATGTTGTTTTGCGGATCAATGAGAAATACCCGCAACACATGGCTGTATCCGGGCTGGGTTCTGCCTTTGCTATCGGTCTTCCTAAGAATCACCTGATTATAGGACTTCAGAATCGGCTCAAGGCTTTGCGGCGAAGCGGTGGTAACGAACTGCCATTCACCGACGCTCCCCGCATAGCGAAAGTTGTTGCTGTAGAGCTTCATTACCGACGGCGTATCGATTTCTGGATCGAAACTGAGACTGATCAGCTTCAGACTGTTGGCCAGTTGCGGATCCCGTTTCATCGCCGATTTAATTTTATAGAAGACATGAGAGGTCAGAGGACAGCCGTTAACATCACTGCAAGTGCTGTAGATAAACGCTAACAGCACATACTTGTCACTGAACAGATCATGCAACATACGCCTTTCTCCACTGGGAATCAGTACTTCACCATTGGCGGCCTTACCCAGTGCAGGCAGTTGGTAACTGCCAATCTCCGGTAGTTGATAAGTTAATTCGCCATAGCCAGGCGCGGAGTTGATTGAAATCTTGCTTGTATCTGCAGCAACCATCGATACCATGATCAATGCAACAAACAAGGGTAGGATGAATCGTAAAACCATAAACGCTCCCAGACGTGGCCAACCCGGCACCCGATATAGCTTATTATCGACAGTTTCAAGGTACAGGATTGACACCATCCCGGTTGTACAACAGGCAACCGGGATGGTCATCTATACATCGGCCAACGGCTACTTACCAGTGGAGTCCAGACCTGCTACAGAGATCGGTCTATCCTCAGGTCTGGCCAGACCGTACAGGGAGTAGGCGCCAAAGCGCATCTGATGCGCCCGGCCAAGTTTGAGTGCATTAAAGTCGATGGCGAATTTCTCAACCAGTTTGTCGCCATTCCACTCATAGCTCTTAAAATACTGCTCATTGTCCTCACCCTTCTTATCCCAGTTGGCCAGCAGTGAAGAGGTATAGTAGATACGGGTACTGTCCCAACTGGATGAAGCCATGTTGACCTGTCGACCGATTACCTTCTCATAGACCTGCTTGGGTTGATGAGGATTGCTCATATCGAACAGGCGGGTTTTGCCATCCATGAAGGTGTTCACCCAGAGCCGACTGTCATCAGAACTGATGGAGATATCGACTGGGAGTGGCACTTTTGAGGGATCGCCCACATCGGCTACCGCTTCCGCCTGCCATTCACCCTGTTGATCCTCATAGATCAGCCAGACCTTGGAGGTCAGCGCCGTGGTGGTGACACACCAGTTATGGTCAGGCTGCCAGGCACAACGAATCTCCAGCGGAGCGCCGGGGACATCGAAAACCTTTTTCGGCTTTTTGCTGTGCAGATCCCACAACACAACCGTATTGCCGAATCGCTTCATCGCCTCTTTATCCTGCAGCATTTTACCGAAGTCCATCATGTAGTTTGACCAGCCGGTGAAAGAGGATGTCAACATGATGTTGCGCCGTGGCAGGACGCGCACATCGTAGTTATATCCATCGGCATAGTTGCCACTCTTCAGCGCACCGCGCAAATTCTGGTCGGTAGGCATCCAATGGGTGGTGACATACTCACCCTCATTGGTGTATTCAACCAGTGCGGTTCGCCCCCCATGATCTTTGTTGTTGGAGAGGCCGGTAATCATGATGCGCCCAGGTAGCGCATAGGTGGTGTGAGGTCCCACCACGCCACCGCTCTTTTCCACAAAGTCAGTGATCACTTTATGCAACTTAGGTTTGGCTGGGTTGGAGTGTACATCGAAGATAAACAGCTTATTGGTATCGAGACCGCCAGCCCAAAGATAGTGTCGATCATCGGTAAAACCCGAATGGTGCGCTTCATTGCGTCCGCCTACTGAGAGTGAGTCGACCACTTCACCGTAGTTGGCCGATTTGGGATTGACATCGATGGTGACAAGTTTGTCCTGACCATCACCTAAGCCTTCAATACCCAGTGTCCAGACATAGACAAAATCCTCCTGGCCGACAATCTTGGCCATGTAGGGTGATTGGCAGGTCTCATCGGCCCGTAAGGGAAGTGTGGCGCCGATCAGGGTGGTGCCTAGTGCCAAAGCGGATGCCAAGGCAAGGGATTTGGCGGGCTTTTTATTGAGCAGCCTCATGGTAAAACCTCCTAGTGGGTATTTATTTTCACTACTATTCAGCCTTACCTCAGCTCTGCGAATGCAGATGGCCATCTCCAAATTGACCGAACACAGCCAATTCAGGGGTACAACTCAAAAACTTGATCGCCAAAGATCCCTTGGCTAAGAAGCCGTTCGACCCTCCGTAGTCCTGCTGCGATACAGCTGGCAGTGAGGTAAGCGGCTAAAAACAAATTAGAACGAATATTCATTCTTGTCAAATTTTTTACTATGCTGGTTATAATTGACCTCAATATGAGCCAGGCCGGATGAAAAATCGTTCTAGCATGGCCGACTGGTTTCGTATAAACAGGCCTTAACAGGTACCTACATGCTCCATCTGAAAAAAGCCGCATCGGAAAATCTACCTGTCTACGACCGTATTCTGAGCACAGCACTTGACCTGTTTGTCGAACGTGGCTATCACAATGTATCGATCCATGACATCCAGAAGCTGGCAAATGTCAGTATTGGCTCGATCTATAACCATTTCGGAGGGAAAGAAGGTGTTGCAAAGGCCCTCTACTACCACCTGATTCAAGAGATGGAAGAGCTGGTCGCCGATGTGATTGAGGAGAAACTCTGTTTTCGTGATAGCTGTAACCGTATCATTTCGCTGCTATTTGAATATACCGAGAGCAAGCGAAACATCATCGCCTATGTGTTGCATGCCAAACATCACGAATTTCTTCCGGACGAACCGCCAATCTGCAGCGCCACCCCCTTTAAGACCATGCGTAATATCGTTCAGATGGGCATGGAATCGGGGGAGATCCGCAAAGGTAATCCCTGGGTGGTTGCCTCAGGTGTGTTTGGTGGCGCCATCCGCTTGATTCACCTGCGCTTGGACGGGGTGCTGGATTATCCCTTACCGGACTTGTATGAGGAGTTGATCGACTCTATGTGGCAGGGGATGGCGCCGCTGTCGATTCGCGAAAGTGTCGCTTGAAATCGATTGCCAAACGCCCTGCTCCAGGATTACCCGACAACACACGCTGAATAAAATTCTCTCAGTCAATCAGCTATAGACCAGCGGTGGCTCGTCCATTTTCGCCAACTGTTCTCGCAGTGTAAGAATATGGTCTTCCCAAAACCTCACAGAATCAAACCAGGGAAAGGCGGCAGGAAATGCCGGGTCGTCCCAGCGCTTGGCGAGCCAGCCGGCATAGTGAACCAGTCGCAAACTGCGCAATGCCTCCAGCAGATGGAGTTCGGATGGATTGAAATCGTAGAACTGGGTGTAACCATCGAGCAAATCGGCTAAGCGTTCGTTCATATAGCGTCGATCTCCGGAGAGAAACATCCATAAATCCTGCATCGCCGGGCCGCTTCTGGCGTCATCAAAGTCAACGATCTGCGGTCCATCATCCCGCCACAGAATATTGCCCGGATGACAATCCCCGTGGAGTCTTATGTTGCTGAAGCTGCCAGCGCGGCTATAGCAGCTTTCGATCCTCAGTTGCAGATCCTTGATCAGGCTCTGATAGGCGTCGAGCAGATGGTTCGGTAGAAAATTATGCTGCAGCAGGTAGTGGCTGGGGCGAAGCAGATAGTGCTCGATGTCGATCTCGGGGCGATGGGCAAATGTTTCGGCCGCGCCCAGCATATGAATCCTACCGACGAATCGCCCGAGCTGTTCCAGTTGAGCCGGGTCATCCAATTCCGGCGAGCGTCCACCGCGACAGGGATAGAGAGAAAATCTCAGCCCTTGATAATGGTGGAGGGTCAGCCCGTTTTCATCCGCATTTGGGGCGATGACTGGAATCTCCTGATCAGCTAGGGCCAGGGTGAACTGATGCTCCTCCAGAATCGCCTCATCGCTCCACCGATTAGCACGATAAAACTTAGCCACCAAGGCCGGGCCCTCTTCTATGCCCACCTGATATACCCTGTTTTCATAGCTGTTGAGTGCTAGAAACTGACCGTTACAGACAACCCCGGTCGACTCGATTGCATCGAGCATGGTATCCGGGGTTAGTGAGGCGAAGGCGTGTTGATAGGTTAAATCACTCATCAGCACGATTCTAAAGGGTGTGCGGCCTAGGTGCCAATCAGGTTTCGGCTTGCTGCGCCCGTTTTCGAGCCAAGATGTAGCGAATTGGCATACCCACCTCATCCAATACCAGGTCGAAGCCATGCTTGTCGAATAATCCGCGCAAATCACAATTGTGCCAGGTATCGAGAAAGGGCTCATGAATCGATTTGGCAAACCAGCTGAAATAGAGCCCTTTCAGGCCAAAGCGGCGGGTCATCTCCCAATAGCCCCTATAGGCCTGAACCGGGGATGGCTCACCAATGGCCAGCAGACTCCCCGGTTCGAGGATCCGATTGATCTCTTTGAGGCTCAACTCAAAGTATTTGATCGGCATTTCGTGAAACAGAAAACCGGCTGTTGCACCTTCGAAACGCCTATTGGGAAAACCGGTCTCTTCGGCGATGCCCTGTACAAACTTGATGTCCGGGTACTCGTCCGCACCAAACTTAAGCAGATAGGGGGAAGGATCGATACCCCAGACATCCTCTATGCCCAGCGCCGTCAGCTCGGCGGCAACACCACCGCCAGAACAGCCGATATCCAGGACTCGACTGGTTCCTTTGAACTCCGATGCCAGACGCTTTCTGAGCTTTTTGATCTCACCCAACATGAAACGGTCGAAATTGTTGATGTAACGCCGCGCCATCACTTTTGAGTAGTTGCCGTTGGGAAAGTTGTGGAACTCACGAAGCACATACTTGGGTATCTTCTCCCGTCCAGGCATACCTTCGGGAAGCTCTACAGTGGGGCGCTTCTTTGCGGCAATCAGCTTCAGCAGGGACCAGAAACCACCAAAGCTATCAAAATTAGAGATGTCGGGCCAGGCATCCGGTATCTCGATGCTCCGCCAATCTGGAACGATTGGATCCTGATCGCCCCTTGGGCCCAAGTCGCCAAATGAGTTATCAACCGTCATACCCATCTTTAAAAACCTCCTTGCCTCTTCTCCCCCGCACTCTGTGGCTTCCACATCCTGCTGAGCCAAAAATCCCGAAACATCGCAGCATTATACCAACAGGCCATTATTTCAAGCAATTAATCTAACAAAATTTTTACAAAAAAGACTTCTCTGATAATGAGTTAGCCAATACCAAACCCGATTACGCATGATTCCAGTTGGGTGATTGTGCTTGCCAATTCCACCAAACAAAAACATACTTTCTCACCGAATAAGTGGACTAACCGCAGGATCTTCCATGACCGAATCCACCACTGAACTCAGAGCGCCCAATCAGAACTGGCTGCAGCGCTGGGAAGATAACAACATTGGATGGCATCATGTCGAGTTCAACCAACATCTTTTGAACTACTGGCATACCCTCTACCTGCCTACCGGATCCCTGGTGCTGGCGCCACTTTGCGGTAAAAGCCGGGATATGTTCTGGCTCGCCGAGCAGGGTTATCGAATTCGTGGGGTTGAGTTGAGCCGACTGGCGGTGAGCCAATTCTTCGAGGAACACAATCTTCAACCAGATACCCAAAAGCTCGACTGTTTTGAGCGCTGGAGTCAGGGCCCTTTTGAGCTTCTATGTGGGGATATATTTGACCTGGCCCAACAGGATCATTCCGATATTGACGCGGTCTATGACAGGGCCTCGTTGATTGCCCTCAACCCTCAGCAGCGCCAGCAGTTTGCTCAGTTGATCACTGAACTGCTGCCCGCTCACGCAAAGATACTCTTAGTCACCCTGGAATACCCTCAGGATGAGATGAACGGTCCACCATACAGCGTCACTGAGGCAGAGGTTCGGACGCTGTTCGAAGAATACTACATCATCAACCGGCTACACAGTCTCGATCTACTCAAGAACAGCGACCGCTACCAACAACACGGGGTCAGTGAAATGGTGGAAAAGATCTACCTTTTGAAACCAACAGGAGAACCCAAGTAGCCCTCAGCAGACAGCGCACCAATCTTAGGGCCGGGGAAATCAATAATCATCCAATCTTGCTTGTCTTTTGCCCCGGCTTGGTTGTTGCACAAAGGGTCACATAGAGCGGCTATGCTCCCCTTTGTGCGCCTAGAATCCGGGACAAAATCCAGCGCAATCTTTGGATGATTATTGATTTCACCGACCCTTAATCTGGTTTATCGGTGTGGCTCTCTCCGAGAGAGATCGGTCGACTCATCAACCGTCACATACGCTCGGATTTCAGCGGCCATATGCTCAGATAATCTCTTCACCACCTGACTGGCCGCGCTGACACTCGCTTCTATCCCGCTGCCGCGAAACAGCGCTTTGAGGCGTGTCTGCTGCATCAACACAATCTGCCCACTGCGCCTCCGAGTCAGACTCCAGCGCCCTTGCAGCACAATCTGCCCATCTGCCCTTTCAAAACGGCTTATAAAGAGATTCAAATCGTAGTCAGGCGACATACTTGATGGCCAGGGATAGGTGATCACCTGCATGTTGCGCAGCTGCAGCTGCAGCTGATCGCTCACCAGACTTAGCAGATTCTCCTGCAGCGATCCGGCCCATTGATCGAACTCATAGAGCTCAAGGCGATGGGTGGTTTGGCGCTCGATCATCTGAGGGCGGTCCAAATAACCAGCCACCTCGACGGGTGCTATACCGATCCGAACAAGCCCTGGCTGTGGCTTCAAATCGATCATCTGCTCGGATGTCACCGCTCCATCAAGACGATAGAAACGGGTCGGCTGTGAAGGGCTCGCACAACCTGTGACAACCACCATCGATGCCACTACAACCCCCCATAAGCGAACCACTCCAGCACTCATAGATCTACTGTTTTCCACGCAACAAAGCCTCCGGGTGACGTTCGAGATATTCTGACATGATACGAATTGAGCGCGCTGCACGACCCAACTCTGTGATGCTCTGAGTGAGCTGATTCATCAGTTCAGAGTCCGACTTCAGGAGATGATCCACAGACTGAACCGTATCGCCCGCTTTGCTAAAGGTCGCATCACCGCTTGCCATGGTCTGCTCCCATTGGGAGAAGGCTGAGGTTAGATTGGTCTCCGTTTTCGCCACCAAATGTTGGGTTTGCTTGGCCGCCTTTGAAAGCTCCCCAACCATCGCCTGCGCATCGACCAGGAGTGTATCACTGTTCGCCAGCAACCTGGGCGCCTGCTCGGCCAGCAAAAGACTCACCTGATCCAATCGCTGGGCAATCAACAGCAGAGAAGCGGTCAGTTGTTTGAACTCGCCTTTCCCCATCATCTCATCGACACTATCGAGGATTTCTGAGAGTCGCTGAGTAATGCGTTCCACCGGAATCTGGTCGATGGCGGTAGCCAACTTCTCCATACTGGACTGAACCGTTGGGATCTCAGGATAGCGATGATCCTCATTGATTAACCTGATCGGTGTCTCTGGCATAAAATCGAGCTCTATCTCCAGTTTCCCGGTCACCAGGCTTTGCAGATTGAGTCTGGCCCTCAGCCCCTGTTGGATCAAGCTGTCCAGCTTCAACATCCCCTGCTCGTTGGTAACCACCCCTTCCACCTCGACGCGGGCGTCTTGAATCCCGATAACCACGGGAATTCGGAACGCTTGAGACTCTTGAGAATAGCTAATCGACATGGACTCAACCTGACCAACCTTGACACCACGAAAGTTGACCGGCGAACCAACCTGAAGCCCCTTCACATCCCCCTCGAAATACAGAATGAACTGGGTAGCATGTTGCGACAGAGATCCATTTGAGAGCATAAACAGAGCGCCGACACCCAGCACCAGACTCAACAGGACAAAGCTACCGATGAGGGTTGGGCTTAGCTTAGTTTGCATGATTTCGATTCACCTCTGATTCACCACGGGTAAGAAACTCCCGCACCCTTGGATCTTCTGTATTGGCCAGCAACTGATTGGGATCACCCTGAGCAATCATGGTCTTGGATTGCGGATCGAGAAACACCGAATCCCGGCCTATCGCAAAGATACTCGCCAATTCATGGGTGACCACCACAATGGTGGCACCCAGGCTCTCACTCAGCTCCAGAATGAGATCATCCAGACGTCGCGCACTCACCGGATCCAGGCCCGCCGAGGGTTCATCGAAAAACAGCAGCTCCGGATCGAGGGCCATCGCACGGGCCAGCCCAGCCCGCTTCTGCATGCCACCACTGATCTCTGAGGGATAATAAGCTACAAAAC
>JARRQD010000099.1:0-10372 GCA_037382205.1 Candidatus Thiodiazotropha sp. | reverse complement strand
ACAGAAGAGCAGAAAAAAGCGCGGATCGAGGAAGCACAACAACAGATCGAAGAATATTGTAAATAGACCACTATGCCACTACTCAGAATCACCACCAATCAATCCGTCGATGATCAACAACTGAAAACCATGCTGAAAATCGCTTCCGCAACTGTCGCCGAGATGCTGGGCAAGCCGGAACGCTATGTGATGGTCGACTTCGTGCACAATCCGCATATGATTTTCAGTGGTACCAGCGCCACCACAGCCTACCTGGAACTGAAGAGCATCGGACTCCCGGTGGATCGTACGGGTGATTTTTCCAAACAGCTCTGTCAGCTGATGCAACAGCAGCTGCAGATTCCCGAAGACAGGATCTATATAGAATTTAGTTCCGCAGAACGCCACTTATGGGGATGGAACTCCGCAACATTTTAGCCACATGGCGGGGCATCGCCCAGCCTGCTTCTGAGCGATGATTTTGTCGCATTGGCTTCGTTTCTAGATTTAGAATAATTCTTAATTGTCAGGAGCTTAGATTAATTCACTGCCATTCTCGGCCTCTCAAGCCGACAAAACCTCTCAGCCAAGATTGGGACAAACCGCCCAAAAAAACTTCGTTCTGATTGATTTTTCTCAATAGCAACAATCACTTACAGTTCATATTGTTTTTGCGATGCGTCAATGACCTGGGTCAGGTTTGCTCCCTATAGTTCTATCTGGACAGCATTCATCATCTCACTCCGCGGACACTTGAATGCTGTTCACGCTGACTGGGCCAAAGCCATCTGATCATAATCCGCTATTTCGGTTAGAGGGCAGATCACTCGATCATAGGGGGATTAGGCCCAGTCAGCACCCCGGCAAAGCTTCACGTGAGAACTGTAATGCTTATCATTCAAAGAGTTGAGTGAGTGGTACAGAGATTGCAGAAGTTGAGCATCTTTCAATTAGCAGGAGGCAATGCATGTTAGACCCGACAATGATAGAGCTGTCCCGTTGGCAGTTCGCTCTCACCGCTCTCTACCACTTTCTATTTGTTCCCTTAACACTCGGCATGACCTGGATACTGGTGATCATGGAATCGGTCTATGTTATGACCGGCAAAGAGATCTACCGGGATATGACCAAATTCTGGGGAAAGCTTTTCGGTATTAACTTCGCTCTGGGTGTGACCACCGGACTGACTATGGAGTTCCAGTTCGGCACCAATTGGTCCTACTACTCCCACTATGTCGGTGATGTGTTTGGTGCACCACTGGCTATCGAGGGTCTGATGGCCTTCTTTCTGGAATCGACCTTCATCGGGCTGTTTTTTCTCGGCTGGGAGCGACTCAGCAAACGCCAACACCTGACAGTCACCTTTCTCACCGCTGTGGGAACCAACCTGTCGGCCTTGTGGATTCTGATTGCCAACGGCTGGATGCAGAACCCGGTTGGCGCCGAATTCAGCTACCAGACCATGCGTATGGAGATGACCAGCTTCACTGAACTGGTATTTAACCCAGTCGCTCAGGTGAAATTCATCCATACGGTTGCCGCAGGTTACGTCACTGGGGCGATGTTCGTAATGGGCATCTCCGCCTACTACCTACTCAAAGGCAGAGACTTGGAGTTCGCCAAACGGTCATTTTCGGTTGGCGCAGGATTCGGTCTCGCTGCCATCCTCTCGGTCATCATACTGGGGGATGAGTCAGGCTATGAACTCGGAGAGGTACAGAAGACAAAGCTGGCCGCCATCGAAGGTGAGTGGGAGACCCACGAACCCCCAGCTGGATTCAACTTGATCGGCTTTCCCGATCAGGAGGCCCAGCAGACCCACGGCGCCATCACCATCCCCTGGGTAATGGGTCTGATTGCCACCCGTTCTGTGGATGAAGAGGTGATCGGACTCAAAGAGATCATGCACAACAATGAGGTGCGGATCCGCTCCGGCATGAGAGCCTATGAATATCTACAACGGCTACGCAATGGCGATACCAGTGAGGCCAACATCGCACTCTTTGAAGAGTATAAAGTCGACCTCGGCTATGGTCTGCTGTTGAAGGCCTTTACACCAAATGTGGTAGACGCTACAGAAGAGCAGATCCAAGCTGCCGTCAAGCTGAGCATCCCTTCGATCGCCCCCCTATTCTGGAGCTTCCGCATCATGGTGGCCGCCGGATTCAGCCTGTTGTTCATCATCGTCTTGGCTTTCTACTACAACGCCCGGCGTGAAATTGAGCAGAATCGCTGGCTGCTGAAGATCATTCTTTGGAGTATCCCACTCCCCTGGATCGCCATCGAGACAGGCTGGTTCGTCGCAGAATTCGGACGTCAGCCCTGGGCAATCGGTGAGGTGCTTCCCACCTTTCTAGCAACCTCAAGCCTAACCATTAACGACCTTCTGTTCAGCCTAGTCGGCTTTATCAGCTTCTACACCTTTCTACTGGTGATCGAAATCTGGCTGATGTTCCACTTTGCGCGCAAAGGCCCCAGCTCATTGCATACCGGGCGTTATCACTTCGAAACCACCACCCCGGCCACACAATATTAAGGAGTTAGGAAGATGATAATCGATTATGAAACATTGAAACTTATCTGGTGGCTGTTCGTCGGCGTATTGCTGATCGGTTTTGCCATCACCGATGGTATGGACATGGGGGTCGGCAATCTACTCCCCTTCGTTGGCAAAACCGATGATGAACGACGCCTGATGATCAACACCGTAGGGCCACACTGGGATGGCAATCAGGTCTGGCTGATTACCGCCGGTGGCGCCATATTTGCGGCTTGGCCTGTGGTCTATGCAGCGGCATTCTCTGGATTTTATGTCGCCATGCTGCTGGTGCTGTTCGCCCTGTTCTTCCGACCGGTAGGGTTTGACTACCGCAGTAAACTGGGAGATGCCCGTTGGCGCAAAGCCTGGGATTGGGGGCTGTTTGTCGGTGGCGCTGTACCCTCGCTGGTATTTGGTGTGGCCTTTGGCAATCTGCTGCTTGGGGTGCCTTTCCATCTGGATGAACTGATGCGTGCCTACTATACGGGCGGTTTTTTCGAACTGCTGAATCCATTTGCCCTGCTTGCAGGCATTGTCAGCTTTTCCCTGTTGACCATGCATGGTGGGATATGGATTCAGATGCGTACCACAGGTCACATCAGCGAACGGGTGAAAACCTGGATCCGATACACTGGCATCGCCGCCATGAGTGCTTTTGCATTGGCAGGGATCTGGTTATTGATCGGGATTGATGGTCAGGCAATTGTCAGCCAACCGGCGCTGGACGCCCTGCCTAATCCATTGGCCAAAACCGTTGAGATCGTGCCGGGCGCCTGGTTAAAAAATTACCAACTCTACCCGATCACATGGTGTTTTCCCTTACTGGGTTTTCTCGGTGTCTTCCTGACCATCAGAATGTCACGCAACAACCGTCCGGGCTGGGGTTTCGTCACCAGTTCCCTGGCGATCACTGGCGTGATCATGACGGCCGGCATTGCACTGTTCCCTTTCATCATGCCATCCAGCACCCACCCGGGTAGTAGCTTGACCGTATGGGATGCCCCATCCAGCCATCTCACGTTGAGCGTGATGTTCTGGGCGGTGCTGATCTTTCTACCCATCGTGATTGCATACACCGTCTGGAACTACCGAAAGATGTGGGGCCGGCTTTCAATTGAAGAGATGCATCAACGTACATCGGCCTACTAATTTCCAACAGTTAACGAAACACTAAGGAGTTAATTATGTGGTATTTCACCTGGACTTTAGGCGTACTTCTCGCCCTTGCATTGGGAATTATCAATGTCATGTGGTACGAATCTGAGTATACTAACGCCAACGGGGATAAGCGCACCCCTAATTGAGCACCTGAACTAAAGAATTCAGGTTTGGTATAAACAGGACCGGGCCGAAGCTGTTTATGTGTCGCGGTCATAACCGTCATCACGGAATCAAGATGCATAAACAATACTTACTGGCCAGCAAGTCCAGTATCAGGGCGCGCATGTGCGCCCTGATACTGCTCCTTCCCTTTACCACCCAGGCTGCTGACGATCATGGCAACCCGAGTGTGGATCACGATATGAATTTTCGCATCGTCGAAGATACCAAGCCGAGTATTCGAGACGATGGAGAGTCGACAGCCGACCACAGCAAATTCGAAGTTCTTCAGAAAGATTTCAACAACGGCCCGGAAGTGACAAAAGCCTGCCTCTCCTGTCATACCGAAGCCGGGCGTCATTTCATGAAGTCGATCCACTGGACCTGGGAGTATGACAACCCCAAGACCGGCCAGAAACTTGGCAAGAAAACCCTCATCAACACCTTCTGCACCAATGCAAAAGGCAATGAAGGCATGTGCGCCCAATGCCATGCGGGCTATGGTTGGAAGGACGACAGCTTCGACTTCACCAACCAGGACAACATCGATTGCCTGGTGTGCCATGATCGCACCGGCACCTACTACAAAACCCCACCCACCAAAGGCAATAAATCCTGTTCGGTGATGTTTGAAGGCAAGCAGCCGATCCAATGGTCCAAGGTCGCCCAGAGCGTGGGCAAACCGGGCCGCGAGAACTGCGGCTCCTGCCATTTCTACGGCGGTGGCGGTGACGGCGTGAAACACGGTGACCTGGATTCGTCACTTAAGTTTCCAGACAAGAAACTCGACGTGCACATGGATGCCAAAGGACTCAACTTTGCCTGCACTACCTGCCATGTCACCAAACAGCATCTTTGGGCTGGCAGCCGCTATGACGTAATGGCCCACGACACCGAGGGTCTGGGGCTACCTGGTGAGCGACGTGACGTGGCCACCTGTGAGTCATGCCACAGTGACCACCCCCACAACAACAGCATGTTGGTAGGCATCAAGCTCAACGGTCATGTGGATAAGATCGCCTGTCAGACCTGCCATATTCCCACCATCGCCCGGGGCGGCGTGGCTACCAAGACCGACTGGGACTGGCGCACCGCCGGCAAGACCAAAAACGGCGAAGGCTACAAGGAAAAGAACTACACCCAGGGCGATGGGGAGCATCGCGCTACCTACAAATCGATCAAGGGCACTTTTGAATACGGGGAGAACCTTGTGCCCTACTACGACTGGTTCGACGGCCAGATGCTCTACACCACCATCGAGACCCACTTCGATCCTTCCGCCGGACCGGTGGAGATCAATGGCTTCAAAGGCTCTCATGATGACGGCATCTCCCGGATCTGGCCCTTCAAACGCATGCATACCGTGCAACCCTACGACAAAGGTAACAACACCATGGTCTATATGCACCTGTGGGGTGACGACGATGACGCCTATTGGGGTAACTACGATTTTGGCCGCGCCATCAAGGTAGGTATGGAGAAAAACAACATACCCTACAGCGGAGAATACGGCTTTGTTGAGACCTACTCCTTCTGGCCGATCACCCACATGGTAGCCCCGAAACAAGATGCCGTAGCTTGTGCCGACTGCCACAGTAAACAGGGACGACTTGCGGATTTAAAGGGTTTTTACATGCCTGGACGGGATAGCTTCGGCTGGCTCGACATTCTGGGTTATCTGGCGCTAGGCGGTGCCTTGCTTGGTGTACTGCTGCACGCTCTGTTGCGCAAAATCTTTGACAAAAAAATTAAGCAGGGAGATGCACAATGAGCAGTCAAACAAGCAACACAAACCAGAACACCAGGGTAAAAACAAAGGGTGAAAAGCACTATGTAATGCTTTACACCCGCTATGAACGCTTCTGGCACTGGTCTCAGGCGGTACTGATTTTCACTCTGTTCTACACTGGACTGGGTTTGCACGGCATGCATCACATGCTCGATTTCAGGACCGCCGTGCTGATCCATACCTATGGCGCACTGGCGCTGATCGTGCTCTGGATATTCACCACCTTCTGGAATTTCACCACCGGCCAATGGCGCCAGTATCTGTTTAAAGAAGGGGTGCTCAAAGTCATCCGTTTTTATGCCTACGGCATCCTTATGGGGGAACCCCACCCCTATAAGAAAGGACTGCAACGGAAGCAGAATGCCCTGCAGTCCATGGCCTATATGTCATTCATGGTATTGATTGGCCCGGCCTTGTGGGCCTCCGGCATCATCTATCTGCTCTACGATCTGTGGAGCGGTTATAACTGGTCGGGGGACGGTCTGACATTGGTCGCCTTCATCCACACGGCTGCGGCATTTTTGATGGGTACTTTTGTGATCATCCATATCTATATGACCACAACCGGTAAGACACCTACCCACTACATCAAGACGATGATAACCGGTTACGACAACATCGAGTTGACCGAAGCGGAAATCGCTTACATTGAAGAGACCCGTGCGGTTGCCATAAAGGATGATAAATAAGCTCCCGGGATAACCGCCACCAGTAAGACCATGGAGGGACAAGCGCATCATGCTGCGGATAGCCGTCACTGGGTGGCTGGCTAAGCAGCATGATTGCGCAGATCACTGATCACAGCAAAGAATCGCTAGGACGGGTTAAAACTCAGGGTCTCAAGCAGTATGAAAGCGGCTAAAGAGTGGTTGAAGCAACAGCGAGGTTTGGCAGCAAGAGCCCTGGTTATGGCAACCATTCTGGGGACGCTTTCTGGCTGGCTGATTATCGTCCAGGCGTGGCTGCTCTCACGGGTAGTCAGTGGGGTGATCATCGACAGCGAATCCCTACAGCAACATCTACCGCTGCTGACTGGCATGCTGCTGGTTTTTCTCGCCCGGGCGGCTCTGGTCTGGGCATCTGAGCAGAGCGCATTCGTCGCCGCCAGCCGTGTTAAACGCCACTTGAGACACCGCCTTCAGGAGCAGCTTCGCCGACTCGGCCCCAGCTATCTGGCCACCCGCCCCAGCGGTGAACTGGTCAACACCCTGACCGATGGCATCGAAGCACTGGAAGCCTATTATGCGCGCTACCTTCCTGCGACCTCTCTCATGGCCCTGGTTCCCCTCTCCATCGTGGTCTTCATCTTTCCCATTGACTGGATATCCGCCCTGGTAATGGCGCTAACGGCACCACTGATCCCCCTGTTCATGATCCTGATCGGACGGGGGGCCGAGCGCAAAAACCAGCAACAATGGCGAAAGCTGGCGCGCATGAGCGGACACTTTCTCGATACCATCCAGGGGCTGACCAGCCTCAAACTGTTCAATGCCAGCCGCAAGGAGTCTGAGGTCATTGCCAGGATCTCGGATGAGTATCGACACTCGACCCTATCGGTATTGCGCATCGCTTTTCTCTCATCCTTTGCACTAGAGTTCTTTTCGACCATCAGCATTGCCATCGTTGCGGTTCTGGTGGGCTTTCGGCTCTACTGGGGAGAGCTCGATCTGCTGTACGGTTTTTTTGTTTTGCTGCTGGCACCAGAGTTTTATCTGCCATTACGAAACATGGGACAGCACTACCATGCCCGAATGGAGGCGATCGGCGCCACGGATGCCATACTCACACTGCTTCAAGCATCCCCTGAGAGCCCTCACAAAGCGCCCGCTGCAAAGCAGATCGAGCCACCGCTTGAACTAAGATTTGAACAGGTTGCCTATCGCTATGCCGATGGCCGACAGGCACTGCACCACATCGACTTCACCCTGAACCCGGGCGAACAAACCGCTCTGGTTGGCCCAAGTGGCGCTGGCAAAACCACCCTGTTGAACCTGATCCTCGGTTTCAGCAGACCAACCCAAGGCCAGATCAGCATCAACCAGCGACCCCTGGACAGCATCGACCTGGAGGCCTGGCGCCGGCAGATCATCTGGCTACCCCAGAAACCCCATCTGTTCCACGGTACGGTAGCCGATAACATTCGTCTTGCCCGTCCGGATGCGAGCATCGCGGAAGTGGAAAAAGCGGCCACTCAAGCCGACGCCGATGGTTTCATTAAACATTTACCAGCGGGCTATGAGTGCCTGATCGGTGAAGGGGGACGCAGCCTATCCGGCGGTGAAACCAAGCGGATCGCCCTGGCGAGGGCGTTCCTCAAAGATGCCCCACTGGTGATCCTGGATGAAGCAACTGCCAGCCTCGATCTGCAGAGTGAACAACAGATCCAGGCGGCGATCGAACGGCTTTCGGTCGGCCGCACCCTGCTGGTCATTGCCCACCGGCTTAAAACCGTTCAATCCATGCCACGCATCCTGGTTATGCACGAGGGGCATATCGCAGAGAGCGGCAACCATCAGAGCCTGCTCGACCAACAGGGTATCTACCACAAGATGGTTATGGCGGCCCAGGGAGAAGCGGGATGAGGCTGCTGTGGCG
Organism: Candidatus Thiodiazotropha sp.; assembly: GCA_037382205.1. Lineage (GTDB taxonomy): Bacteria > Pseudomonadota > Gammaproteobacteria > Chromatiales > Chromatiaceae > Thiodiazotropha. The sequence goes on along the minus strand of JARRQD010000099.1, from coordinate 2,150 downwards.
TCTTTTACGGTTGCTGAGACCCGTGCTGGGCTGGATGCTCCTGGGTGGATTGCTCTCGGTCACCACACTACTTGCCAATGTGGTGCTGATGGCCACCTCCGGCTGGTTTATCGCCAGCATGGCGATTGCCGGAGCACATGGGATCACCATCAACTATTTTACTCCGGCGGCGATCATCCGCTTCAGCGCAATCGTCAGGACAGCAGGCCGATATGGGGAGCGTCTGGTTACCCATAGCGCGACCCTGAGAATCCTCTCCCAGCTACGAGTCTGGCTCTATGAACAGATGGAACCCCTGGCGCCAGGTGGACTGGAGGCATTTCGCAGCGGCGATCTGCTGAGCCGCATTGGCGCGGATATCGACACGCTGGATCAGTTCTATTTGAAACTGTTGCTGCCGACGATCGTGGCCTTGGTCACCAGCCTGATTTTCATTCTGTTTCTGGCCTTTTTCGATCCCTTGTTGATGCTGGTCGAAGCCAGCCTTTTACTGCTTGCCGGGGTTATCTTACCGCTGCTGAGCAATCACCTGTCATCGTTCAACAGCCGACAGATTCAACAGCTCAGCAGTCGCTTGAGAACACAGCAGGTTGAATATCTGCAGGGCCTGGGTGAACTGCTGATCGATGGAGCCGATGCAAGATATGGCGAGCGGTTGGATCAGCTCAGTGATCAGCTGATCGGCCAACAACAACGGATCAGCCAGATCAATGGGCTCGCACAGGGTATGGTCGGTCTGCTCGGCAATCTGGCGATGTGGTTGATCATCTTCAACGCCATACCCATGGTGGAGAATGGAGCCCTGCCTCCCGCCCAGCTGGCCATGCTGGCGCTGTTCACCCTGGCCAGTTTCGAAGCGGTCGCCCCGTTGCCGATGGCATTTCAATCCCTTGGCCAACAGCTTGCGGCGGCCAAACGGATCTTCCAGATCGCCGATCAGCAACCGCCGATCAGCGAGCCGACGGAACCGGAACCTCCGTTTATCGATCAAACCCTGAATCTCTACGACATCCGCTATCACTATCCAGCAAGCGAATCCTCAGCGATCGAAAATATCTCACTGCAACTCACCCCTGGTAAGAAAATCGCCCTGCTGGGCCCAAGTGGTTGCGGTAAGAGCACCCTGGTGCAACTGATGCTGAAATTCAGATCACCCGACGCTGGACGCCTCTCTCTGGGTGGGGTTCCCTATCACCAGTTGAGTGGTGCATCGATACGCGCCCAGTTCGCTGTGACAACCCAGAGCAGCCATCTGTTCAACACCACGATCCGGGAAAACCTGCTGTTAGGCAGCCCCAAGGCTTCCCAAAGCGATCTTGAAAATGCCTGCCGCATCGCCCAGATCGATCAATTTATCGACGCCCTGCCTGAGGGCTACAACACCGAGGTGGGTGAGCTGGGCGTACGCCTCTCCAGCGGCCAACTGAGACGCATCACCCTGGCGAGAGCCCTGTTGAAACAGGCGCCTCTACTGATCCTGGATGAGCCTACGGAAGGCCTGGACAGTGATACAGAGCGACGGCTGATTGAGGCATTGATGGCCCACTGTCACGATCGCGGCCTGCTGTGGATCACCCATCGACTGAGCGGCCTGGAGATGATGGATGAGATTCTGTTGATGCACCAGGGAAGCCTGGTTGAACGGGGCAGACCGGCCGACCTGGCAGCAGAGGATAGCCACTATTCCCGGCTGCTGGCCTACCATAGAAGTCTGCATAGCGAATCGTAAACCTCAACAGCACCGCCAGGATATGGCCTTGGGCACAGCGTTTGTAACGAGTATTCATGTGCATCCATGCACTCGTAGCATTTATGAATCCCTTCACGTCATGTCTCGGTCTATCCAAAGTGTGGTGGTGAAACCAGGGTGATCGACAGGATTCCATACTTAGGTCCGTAAACGGTGCACCCATGCACCACTTCTCTCAAGTACTCACAGGCCAAAGGGGGTATTGTCTGGTGAAATCTGGAGGCTCTGAAACCGGAAGCAAAAGGGTAGATTCAGGCCGCTGGTATTGGATTTCATGGCGTTGGCGGGGCTGCTGTCAGAGTGACTTGGGGTTAAGGACCGATCATTAGCCCAGATTTCACACTTGTGATGCTGCGAGGTCAGGCGTCTATATCTTCTATACTCTACCTGTAGGGAGAAT
>JARRQD010000098.1:0-10441 GCA_037382205.1 Candidatus Thiodiazotropha sp. | reverse complement strand
AAAGGTGATTGCCCTGACTGTGCTCGATGATGACCCATTTCCATCGAGGCTCCATGAAGTTGGTGCGATGGGATTTCTTACTAAAGGCTGTCCTGCCGATGAGATGATCCGGGCCATTCGAGCGGTACACAATGGCCACCACTATATTGCTTCTGAGGTTGCAAGAAAACATACTCTGACCGAGTGGCAGGGACATGCTGATAATCCGTTCAAAGCGCTGTCATCGAGAGAAACGCAAGTGTTGCTACAAATTCTGGAAGGGCAAAAGAATCAGGAGATATCTGATATTCTCTCCCTCAGCCCCAAGACAGTGAGTACCTATCGTCAGCGAATCTACGAAAAGCTCGATATCAAGAATGATGTGGAGCTGACCCGATTGGCTTACCGCCATGGCATTTTACAAGACAGCGATAATTGAAGCGATTTAGTACCAAGTGCCGCCGTTGTCCCAGGTTGGCTGAATTCCTCGATCAGGTCAGGCAGGACTATCCTGACTACCATGCTGCACCGGTTGCGCCATTTGGCGATCCTCAAGCCAAGTTGTTGATCGTTGGCCTGGCGCCAGGCATGCATGGCGCCAATGCTACCGGTCGGCCGTTCACTGGTGACCATGCAGGATTGCTGCTCTATCAGACACTCTATGACTATGGGTTCTCCAGTCAAGCACAGTCTACAAGCCGAAAAGATGGCTTAGAGCTTTACAACTGCCGCATTACCAATGCAGTCAAATGTCTGCCACCTCAGAATAAGCCCTTGGGTGTCGAAGTTAATCAATGCAATGATCAGCTTGCGCACGAACTCTCTACCATGCCGACGGCAAGTGTGGTGATCGCCTTGGGTTCCATTGCCCATAAAGCCGTGGTCAAAGCACTGCAATTGAGGCAAAAAGATTATCCATTCGCACATGCCATGGAACATCAGCTGAGTGATCAGTTGAAACTCATCGACTCCTACCATTGCAGTCGCTACAACACCCAGACACGACGTCTGACTACAGAGATGTTTCAGGGGATTTTTCAACGAGCTGCAGAGCTTTTAGTGTAGTGTCCTATATAAATCATACATTTAGACGAGGCCTATCATGAAATTGAGCTTAAATCCCTTGCCTCGCCCTGCGGCAAGCCACTCAAGCCACGATTGCGGCGTTGCAGCCCTTGGAAAGGGAGCAGCCATTCCCGGCGGGCTACGCCTTGCACTCGCGGCTTGAGTGGCTTTCTAAATGCACGCTTTATATAGGACACTACACTAGACTAAGATACGGCATTCGATCAGATATTAAACCGTGTGAAGTTGGCTGACTGTGCGGTTCAATAAACGACTCAGTATTGATTTTGTATGGCCCAGCAGCAATTTGATCATGCTAAATTTCTCAACACCTTGACCTCCAGACCAGGGGTCTATCGGATGATTGGTGAAGAGGATAAGGTGCTCTATGTCGGCAAGGCGAAAAACCTGAAGAAACGGGTTTCCAGCTATTTTACCCGTAGCTTGAATCGGCGTATCCAGATCATGGTCTCGCAGATTCTCCAGATCGAGATCATTGTTACCCATACTGAGGCGGAGGCACTGATCCTTGAAAACCAGCTGATCAAGAGTCTCAAGCCGAAATACAACATTTTACTGAGAGATGATAAAAGTTATCCCTATATCTATCTTTCATCAGATCAGGACTATCCTGCACTCTCATTCAGGCGGGGTGCCCGTAGGGGTAAAGGGCGCTATTTCGGCCCCTATCCGAGCGCCGGTTCAACCCGTGAAACCCTCCAGTTGCTGCAGAAACTTTTTCCGGTGCGCCAGTGTGAGGAGAGTTTCTACCGGAACCGCTCCAGAGCTTGTCTGCAGTATCAGATAAAGCGTTGTAGTGGTCCATGTGTTGGTCTGGTCAGTGAGCAGGATTATGCCCTGGATGTGGATCATGCGATTCTGTTTTTAGAAGGGAAAACCAACCTGGTTGTCGATCAACTGGTCAAGCAGATGGAAGCGGCCTCAGATAAACTGGAATTTGAGTCGGCAGCCCGTTATCGGGATCAGATTAAAAGTCTGCAGCGCATACAGGAGCGTCAGTATGTGAGCGGTGAGTCGGGTGATCTGGATATTGTGGCGATCGCGAAACGGGGCAACAGTGCCTGTATACAGGTCTTCTATATCCGCTCAGGTCGTAATCTCGGTAATAAATCTTTCTATCCTTCAGTGCCACAAGGGGATTCGGAGGAGAGTCTGCTTCGCGCTTTCTTGACCCAGTACTATTTGGAGAAACCTCTGCCCAACGAGATCATTATAAGCACCCAACTGGAGGAGCAGGCACTGCTGGAGATGGTATTCACTGAGCAGGCCAAACGGCGGATTCGCATCAGCGCCAAGGTGCGTGGTGAGCGTGCGAGGTGGTTGAGGATGGCGGCGGGGAATGCCAAGCTGGCTCTGCAGAGCCGAATCAATGCTCAGGCGAATATGGATCAGCGACTTCAGTCACTTCAGCAAGTGCTCGATCTGCCGGCGACTCCTGAGCGCATGGAGTGTTTCGATATTAGCCATACCCGGGGGGAATTGACGGTGGGCTCCTGTGTGGTTTTCAATCAGCAGGGGCCACTGAAATCCGATTACCGGCGTTACAATATCGAAGGAATTACTCCAGGCGATGATTATGCGGCGATGAGTCAGGTGTTGGAGCGCCGCTATAGAAGGGTGAAAAAGGGAGAAGTACCCTTGCCGGATCTGTTACTTATTGATGGGGGAAAGGGGCAGTTGAGTTCGGTCCATGAACGGTTGCAAAATCTGGGCGTGGCAGGCCTGATCTTGGTTGGTGTGGCGAAGGGGAGTGATCGTAAAGCGGGGATGGAGCAGCTGTTCTTGTTGGGGCAGAACTCTCCGATTATACTGCCAGCTGATTCTCCGGCACTGCATCTAATCCAGCAGATACGCGATGAAGCCCATCGATTCGCCATTACAGGGCATCGTCAGAGACGACAGAAAAGCCGCAATCGATCTGTGCTGGAGGATATTCCTGGTATAGGCGCCAAGCGCAGACAGCGACTGATGAAGCAGTTTGGTGGTTTACAGGCGCTCTCCAGGGCTGGTGTTGAGGATCTGGCTCGGGTAGAAGGCATCAGTGTTGGCTTGGCAAAGCAGATCTACCAAGCGTTACACGATAAAGCATAGTAAACAACAGAGAACACAATGTGGAACATCCCAAACATATTGACCCTCCTAAGGATTGTTTTGATTCCTGTGTTTGTGCTGCTCTTCTATCTGCCAGTAGAGTGGGCCAGGCTTAGTTGCGCCCTGGTGTTTTCTGTTGCTGCTGTGACTGACTGGCTTGACGGTTATCTGGCCAGACGATGGGGGCAGGTATCACCGCTGGGTGCCTTTCTCGATCCGGTTGCAGATAAGCTGATGGTGGCTGTTTCTCTGCTGCTGCTGGTGCAAGCTGAACCAACACCTGCGCTTGCTATTCCCGCAGCAGTGATTATCGGTCGGGAAATCACCATTTCCGCTCTACGGGAGTGGATGGCGGAGCTGGGTGAGCGGGCGATGGTGGCCGTTTCAATGATTGGTAAGATTAAAACGGCTGTGCAGATGGTGGCTATTCTGCTACTGATATTCGGTGAATCCCTATGGGGAATCCCGGTCTACACAGTCGGTTTTGTGTTGCTCTATGTGGCGGCTGTTTTAACGCTCTGGTCAATGGCGCTCTATTTGAAAGCGGCATGGCCGAGTCTGCTGGGAAAGCGACAGGTCAGTGCCAGCCTGGAGAGCAAAAATCTACCAACTGCGGAGATTGATGGCTCCACCGGGCCGCGAAACGACTAAGCTTATAGGGTAAGGATTGAGTCGGTGATTACCGAGTGAGATGTTGTTACGGACAAATTGGATTGGTGTAGTCGGACCTTAAAAAACTGAAAACGGGAGATGAAGGATGAACAAGACTGTTCCACTCATTGGCCTATTGTTAGCGGCTTGGTTAATCGCTCCTTTTGAATTACAAGCATTTGACTATCGATCTGGGCCCACTCATAGAGCACCGACTTCTCTCGGTAGTCGCTTTAATACCCAAAAATCCCTTAAATTTCGACGCTATCAGGATCAGCAGGGCTACCATCTTGAGATTCTCAGTCGGGGTTATCAGCCAGAAGCCATTCAGGTGCAGGTTTCCGGGCCCTACCTGGTGGTGAAGAATCAAGAGGCTCACCGGGTTGAGAATCGAAACCAACGGGGTTACAGCTTCACCAGCAGCGCCTCATCGATGAATCGTCGCTTCAGACTGCCGGGCGATGCGGATGTGGCTGGGATGACAAGAACTGAGGAGGATGGGGTAATCACCATCTCTTTACCCTACCGCTTTTAACCTTTTTACTGGCTTATCCAGTAAACAGCTTGCTGAGATAGGATTCGGTATGGTGCCCGGGGCCGGAATCGAACCGGCACGACCCTAAGGTCGAGAGATTTTAAGTCTCTTGCGTCTACCAATTTCGCCACCCGGGCAGGTTGTGGCGTTGTTTGTGCAGATCGTTTAAGTCAGGAAAATGGAGGCTGAGCCCGGAATCGAACCGAGGTCCACGGCTTTGCAGGCCGCTGCATAACCACTCTGCCACTCAGCCATAATGGTTGGAATTCTATCATCTATTCCTGATGAATCGAATCGGCACATAAAAAAGCCCCGGTGGTGCCGAGGCCTTTTAGAATTGGAGCGGGAAACGAGACTCGAACTCGCGACCCCAACCTTGGCAAGGTTGTGCTCTACCAACTGAGCTATTCCCGCTGCGTTCAGGAAGGGCGTATTCTAGCTTCTGCTGAGGATCTGTCAACCTTTTCTGGCAGATAATTCGTTATTGGTCAGAGTTTGTTGATTTCGAGCGTCACAGCTTCCGCCTCAAGCTGGAGTCGATAACTCGTTAGAACAAAGCTGTTTCGATCCCTTAACTCGCTGTGCTGAAGTGCAAGCATTGTTTGCTCTTAGGTCGCTGGTGGTATGGAGATGCCTTGTGATTTGCCGGTTTTCCCCGCGCATGGCTTAAGCTATTTTAATCTCCATATTCCCCACGCGAAATGGATCTATGCAAGTCACTTTTCATACACAGATTGATGATTTTGAGCCCGAGGAGTGGAATCGTCTGGTAAAGGACGAAAATCCCTTTCTCAAACATGAGTTTCTCGCCGCCCTTGAACACAATGATTGCGTGGGGGAACGATTTGGCTGGTTGCCCCAACATCTTAGTGTGCACGATCAGGGAAAACTGGTCGGTGTTTCTCCGCTCTATATCAAAGACAACTCTTACGGTGAGTTTGTCTTCGATCATGTCTGGGCTGACGCCTACCGACGAAGTGGTTTGAATTACTACCCAAAATTGATCAGCGCCGCACCCTATACACCTGCCTATGGGAATCGTCTGTTGGTCGATTCCGACGTAGATAGAGACAGTGTAGAAAAGCGCATGATTAAAGCCACCTTGGATCTGGTGAAGCAGCGAAAACTCTCATCCATGCATTGGTTGTTCACCACAATGGAGGAGGGCAATACCTTAAAACAGATGGGGATGCACGAACGGTTGGGAGTTCAGTTTCATTGGACAAATCCCGGCTACGCTGATTTCGAACACTTTCTTGCCCAGTTGACCGCCAAACGTAGAAAAAACATTCGTCATGAACGGCGTAAAGTCTCTCAGGCAGGGATCAGCTTTCGGCTGGTAACCGGCGATCAGGTCAACGAGTCTGAGTGGTCGCTGTTTACCCATTTCTATAGCAAGACCTTTGAGGAACGCTATAGCCTGCCCACCTTAAACCAAGGTTTCTTTCAAGAGATCGGTGAAAGGATGGGGAAGCAGGTGGTGCTGGTGTTTGCTTACGATGGGGCTCGCTGCGTCGCTGGGGCTTTGCTCTATCGCAGTCAATCTGTCCTCTATGGGCGCCATTGGGGCGCATTAGAACATTATGACAGTCTCCATTTTGAGGCCTGCTACTACCAGGGAATCGGCTATGCAATCGAGAATGGCCTGCAACGATTTGAGCCTGGCGCCCAGGGGGAGCATAAGATCTGGCGGGGATTTATGCCGACCCTGACCTACTCATACCATTGGATTGCCGATCCCGCTTGCAGTAGTGGCATTCAACAATTTCTCCTTCATGAAGCGCCAGCTCTGTTGAATTATCAGAAAAACCTCTTGGAAAACTCCCCATATCGACAAGAAATGTCTTCATAACATACTGAAATAAAATAAGAAAAATAAATTTCACAATAAAATTGGTATTTTTTCGGAATAATTGTTGACTAAATTACTATGTTACTTTAGTCTAAATACCGACTGATTTACTAGGTAATAGATTCATACCTCTGGAGAAATACAATGAGACTGTCAACAAAAGGTCGTTATGCGGTGACTGCTATGCTGGATTTGGCTCTGAATGGTAAGAAGGGGCCGGTCACTCTTGCGGAAATATCTGAAAATCAGGGTATATCCCTCTCTTATCTGGAACAGCTGTTTGCCGCCTTGAGAAGCAAAGATCTGGTTCGTGGCGTTCGGGGGCCTGGTGGTGGTTACTATCTGGGAAAGAGCGAAGATGAGATCTCCATTGCCAATATCATCTGCGCAGTCGATGAATGGGTTGAATTTACCCGTTGTGGGGGAAGGCAGAACTGTAGTGGCGGAGCCCGCTGCCTGACACATACCTTGTGGGATGATCTGAGTAGCGAAATTTTCAACTTTCTTGCCGATATCTCATTGGGCGATCTGGTGAGAAGAAACCTGGGTAAGAAGGATGAAGAGGAGAGTGGTCTCAGTGTTGTGGCAAACTCGAATTCCCAGGCGGCTTAAGCCATGAACAACAAACCTGTCGGTGGCCCTGATCCGGGCCACCAGCGTGGCTCTGAATGTCTGAAGTGGTGACGGATCACCCTTCTGCTTCGCTTCTTAAACAGTTTGTCAGCAGATTTTCATTATGACTGAATAGGGAAATCAGCTATGATTGTCAGTTTGATAGCCTGACAATATCCGTGCAATCACTCAGATCAATTACCGATTATATCCGCTGGACAGCAAGCCGCTTTTCTGAGGCCGGCCTCTATTTCGGTCATGGCACCGATAACGCCCTGGACGAGGCGGCAGCCCTGGTTTTATATGCCCTCCATCAGCCCCCAGATCTCCCTCAGTTTTGGTTCTCAAGTCGCTTGACCGGCGAAGAGCAGGAGCGGGTCATGGCTCTGGTGGCCCAACGGATCGAGACACGCCAGCCCTTACCCTACCTGACCGGAGAGGCCTGGTTTGCCGGGCTGAGTTTTCGGGTCAATGAGCAGGTTCTGATTCCCCGTTCTCCCATCGCCGAGCTGATTGAGAACGAATTTATGCCTTGGGTGGAGCCTTCTCAATTACAGCGGGTGCTGGACCTCTGTTGTGGCAGTGGCTGTATCGGTATCGCTACTGCAACCTACCTGCCGGACTGTCATGTGGATCTGGCGGATATATCACCTGCTGCCCTGACAGTCGCCAGTGAGAATGTGGCTCTGCATGGTCTGAATCAACAGGTCACTCTCTATGAGTCGGATCTGTTTGGTGGATTGCCGGGGGTAAAATATGACCTGATTCTTTCCAATCCTCCCTATGTTGGTGCTGCAGAGATGGCCGAGCTGCCCCCAGAGTATTTGCATGAGCCGAATATGGCGCTTGAAGCGAATGATCAGGGGTTGGAGATTGTCAAAAGAATATTGAATCAGGCCCCTCAATTCCTGACCTCAGATGGAATATTGGTCATGGAAGTAGGCAATAGTGCTGCGTTGTTAATAGAGCGATATCCTGAGGTACCCTTCGTTTGGCTCGATTTCGCCAAGGGTGGGGAGGGGGTGTTTCTGATCAGTGCGGCTGACCTCTCCAGGTACGCAGGGCAGTTTTTATGAATGAGCGAACGACACCTTGTAAGCGCAATGGGCCGAACTGTCTGTTGAATGGGGGGAAATTGGTGCTGTTTGACATCGCGTCGCCTTAGAGACTGATATGATGTGCCGCATTGTAGCAATCAATCCAGGGTCTTCGTCTTCGTGACCTGGATTTTCGAACCGAATATTTAGAGAGATAGGCTATGGATCATTCGACACAATTCGACCTGGAGTTGATCAATAAGTACAACCAAACCGGACCGCGATATACTTCATATCCGACCGCCGTCCAGTTTGATGAAAAATATGATGATGCTGAATATCGTCGGATCGCCCAGCAAAGTAATGCCAGTGGCAGCCCCCTGTCTCTCTATTTCCATATTCCGTTCTGCGATACAGTCTGTTTCTATTGTGCCTGCAATAAGGTGGCCACCAAAGATCGCGCCATGGCCGCCGACTATCTTGCCCGAGTTCACCAAGAGCTGGCTATGCAGTCAGCCTTGTTTGACCGCGCCAGGGTGGTAACCCAGCTGCACTGGGGTGGGGGAACACCCACCTTCATCAGCCACGATGAGATGCGCCAATTGATGGCAAAAACCCGGGAGTCGTTCACCCTGCTGGATGATGATAGTGGTGAATACTCAATTGAGATCGATCCCCGGGAGGCTCAAGGGGATACCATCAAACTGTTACGCGAGCTGGGATTCAATCGGATGAGCCTGGGGGTGCAGGATTTTGACCTCAAAGTCCAGCAGGCGGTCAATCGTCTACAGAGTAAGCAGGAGACGCTGCAAGTACTCCAGGCAGCCAGAGACGAGGGATTTCGTTCCACCAGTATCGATCTCATCTACGGCCTGCCACATCAGAGCCTGAACAGCTTTTCCTCAACCCTGGACCAAATACTGGAAGTGGATCCAGATCGGCTTTCTGTCTTCAACTATGCCCATCTGCCGGAGCGCTTCAAGCCTCAGCGGCGCATCAATGAGGAGGAGTTGCCGCCTCCTCAAGAGAAGCTCGATATACTGCAGATGACCATCGACAAGCTGTCGGCAGCCGGCTATGTCTATGTTGGGATGGATCACTTTGCCAAACCGGACGATGAGCTGGTCAAAGCCCAGGAAGACGGCACCCTGTATCGTAACTTTCAGGGTTATTCGACCCATGCGGACTGTGATCTGATCGGCTTGGGGGCGACCTCAATCGGTATGGTAGGGCCCAGCTATGCGCAGAACATGCGCAGTCTGGATGAGTACTATCAGCGCATCGATGCTGGCCGGTTGGCGGTGTTTCGTGGTGTGACCCTGACCCGTGATGACCTGATCCGACGTGATGTGATCACCCGTCTAATCTGTCACTACACCCTGAGTATGGCCGATGTGGAGGCCTGCTGGGCGATCGATTTCAAAGACTACTTCGCTGATGAACTGGCTCGACTGCAGGAGATGGAGACGGATGGCCTGATCAGTATCGAGGGTGGGGCGATCAATGTGCTACCCAGAGGACGGCTACTGATTCGCAACATCTGTATGCAGTTCGATATCTATCTGAACAGCAAAGCCTCTCAGGGCAGTTTCTCCAAAGTGATTTGATTACTGCCCCGCAGGTTTAGCCGCAGGCCTCTCTGCTGATAAGGCTTATTGCGCCGTGTTCAATGCCTGGATGGCTTTACGATTTCCCTGGGCAGCGGCCTGTTGCACCCAGTGCATCGCCTGACGTTCGTTCTTTTCTACCCCCAGGCCGTGATAGAAGAGGTAGCCGAGGGCGTACTGCGCCTTGTCGTTTCCTGCCGCAGCGAGGGGGAACAGCAGTTGGAAGACCTTCTTATACTCCTTGGCGTTATAGGCCTTGTGAGCTTCACTCAGGGTCAATGCCGTTTCATCCACGGAAGGATCGGGGGCAGTCGCACAGCCGCTCAGGATGGCCAAGCAGAGAGTTATGATCAGCGGCAGTGTGCGTATTGGTTTGCTACAAAATTCCATAGGGTTAGGATACCAATTGGTTAAGATCGAAAATGGGCAGCAGTATAGCCATTACGATGACCAGCACAATACCACCCATGACCAAGATGAGTATAGGCTCGAACAGGCCCTGAATCGTCGAGACCAGGGTCTCTATCTCCCGCTCCTGGATATCGGCGGAGCGTTCCAGCATACCTTCCAGGTTACCACTTGATTCACCACTGGCAAGCAGGCTGAGGGTCATCGGGGGGAAGTATCCGGTCTTTTCCAGGGCCTGATAGAGACTGGCCCCTTCACGAACCCTGGCAGTAGCCTCCTCGACCGCACTGCGCATCGGAAGATTGGTGAGTACCTTGGAAGCGATGCGCATCGAGTCCAGTATCGGAACACTACTGGCGGCCATGATGCTCAGGGTTCTGGAGAAGCGGGCTGCATTGGAGGTTCGCACCAGACGGCCCACCAGGGGGATACGCAGCAGGGTTCGATGCCACCAGCGTTTGGGGCCGGGTTTTTTCAGCAGATAGCTGAACAGCAGACCAACAATCAACAGCAGCAAAAAGATTGGCACACCGTAACTGCGAAAGGTGTCACTGGTGGACATCAGTGCCCTGGTGATCCAGGG
>JARRQD010000097.1:0-10453 GCA_037382205.1 Candidatus Thiodiazotropha sp. | reverse complement strand
GCTAAGGTTGGCTACAAAGAAATAGTTGGGCAGAGTAATGAACGCTTTGCCAAGCTACAAATAAGCATAATTATTCAGGAGCACTCTATGTTCAGGCCTAAAACACTCATGTTAGTAACGACCCTTTCAACAGCATTACTTGCGGGTTGCAGTGCCGGGCCGGCACCAGTCAGTTTTAAATCTGATATAAAACCGATCATCGACAAATATTGCACGGAGTGTCATTTGGCAGGTGGCGCAGGTTCAGAGGCCAGTGGCTTCATTACAAAGGACTACGCTTCGATCATGAAAGGCACCAAATTCGGTCCGGTTGTGGTTGCCGGAGACCCTCTCTCGAGCTCTTTCTACCGCCTTGTATCCGGCAAGGTAGATCCATCCATTCGCATGCCTCATGGCAAACAATCCCTGACTGAGACCGAGATTGGTAAAATTGAGCACTGGCTAGCCCAAGGCGCAGAAAATAACTGAATATCGATCAATAGCTGATTCAATCAGAACTGAAAAATCCGTATCCCATGGCTTGCATGGGATACGGATTTTTTATTACTCACAAAGAGTTAGGCTACATAATTACAACTTAGCCCAGCCAAGTGTGCTGTCTGATCCGAATCAGTGATATCACAGATTGCCCTATCCTCAAGGCCAGGCGCAACGCCTTTTCCGGCTGACTACTTTGTGATCACGGTTTTTAATCGCTATCATGCCCTCTGACCAACAATAAATAAGCTGATTATGACAGCAGTCACTGAAATGGCTGCTCGAATCTAAAGCGAAACCAAGAGGATCCTATGAACAAGATTTATAAATCCCTGTTACTCTCTCTATGGCTGTTTTTCACCCTTTCAGCGGATCTCCTGGCGGAACCGGTGAAGGTTTTAATGAAAACATCCATGGGTGATATCACCCTATCCCTAGATCAGCAGAAAGCACCAAAATCGGTAGAGAATTTTCTCCAATACGCAAAGGACGGCTTCTATGATGGGACCATTTTTCATCGGGTCATCAAAGACTTCATGATTCAGGGCGGTGGTTTTAGCGCTGATATGAACAAAAAACAGACCCGCGCCCCCATTGAGAATGAGGCAAAAAACGGGCTTAAAAACAGCAAAGGCACGATTGCCATGGCCCGCACATCGGCCCCCCATTCAGCGACTGCCCAGTTCTTCATCAACCACAAAGATAACAGCTTCCTCGACTACCCAAGTAGCGATGGTTGGGGCTATGCCGTATTCGGTAAAGTCATTGAGGGGATGGATGTGGTTGATGCCATTGCACAGCAACCGACTGGGGTAACCAATGGGATGCGCGATGTGCCTCGCAACGCCATCGTCATCGAAAAGGTCAGCATTATCGAATAGCACGAACCAGCTCGACAGATCGAATCGGCTCTGATACTCAATACCGAGATAAAATTGGCAGCTAAAACGATATCCCCTTGCAGCGCGATAATCCGCTGAAGTGGAATCCAGCACTTCACGCAGGCCGCTCTACTGAAAAAACAGTGCCTTTTGGGCTGTTTGAATGCGTATTAAAAGATCCTAACAAAAGAGACAGACAGGAAAACTGATGATTACATTGACAACCAACCTAGGCCCCCTCCAGATCGAACTCGATGAGGAAAAAGCCCCAAAAACCTGTGAAAACTTCAAACAATATGTGCAGGACGGATTCTTCGATGGCACCATCTTTCATCGAGTCATCGATAACTTCATGATCCAGGGAGGCGGTTTTCTACCGGGTATGGTGCAAAAACAGACCAGAGACCCGATCGAAAACGAGGCAAAAAATGGCCTCTCTAATGAAGTGGGCACCATTGCCATGGCCAGAACGATGGAACCCCACTCCGCTACGGCACAGTTCTTCATCAATGTGGCGAATAATAAGTTTCTTGACTATCCGGGTCAGGATGGCTGGGGCTACTGTGTCTTCGGGAAAGTGGTAGCGGGTATGGATCTGGTCAACCAGATGAAAGGGGTCGACACCACCACCGCATCCGGACATCAGGATGTGCCGGTGGAGGACATCATCATCGAAAAGGCTGAAATCAGCGAGTGACCGAGCAGCTTTTCATCTCAGACCTGCACCTGTCTGCCGAAGGGACAGACAGGTTGCAGCTGTTTCTTCACTTTCTGAAGAGTCGGGCCACTACCGCTGAAACGCTCTATATCCTTGGTGATCTATTCGATGCCTGGCTGGGTGATGATGCCCGGCTACCGCTCGCCCTAGCCATCGAACAGTCGCTGAATGAGCTCAGTGAGCACGGCACACAACTGAAGGTGATGCATGGCAACCGGGATTTTCTACTTGGCGAGGCCTTCTGCAAGGCCAGCGGTGCTGAACTGATTCCAGATCCCTACCTGGTCGATCTCTATGGCGTCCCCACTCTGCTGATGCATGGAGATCTGTTGTGTACAGACGACCAGGACTACCAGGCATTTCGCAAACAGATCCGCAGCCCCCAGTTCACCAGCCATTTTCTCTCACTGGAGATTGAGCAACGTATCGCGGTTGCCCAGGAGTACCGGACAAAGAGCGGCGAAGCCAATGCACTCAAGTCAGATGCGATTATGGATGTCAATCAGCAGGCCGTGGAACAATCTGTGCAACAGCATCGGGCTCAGCGATTGATTCATGGCCATACCCACAGACCCGCCGATCACCGCTTTCGTATCGACACTCAAACGATCAACCGCCATGTTCTCGGTGAATGGCATGGGGATCATGCTGAGATCCTTTGCGTTACAGAACAGGGCATCAACCGGGAGACCTTTGCGATGTAAGCGGAAACTGCGGAATCACGTTATATTTCTCAACTCGCAAATTAAGCCGAAGTCGTGACAATCACTGCTGAGGCATGGCTCTGCTGGTGAATCCATCCGGTAGGCTGAACAGATCCGCATCCATCACCTCCGATTCGCTAAAGTCTGTCAGTATCTGCTGATTTCCATTGACATCCCATAGGCGTAACGGCAACCCCTTTTCCAGCAGTGCGTTGGGTGCATAGACCTGTGTGGCATCGGCACAGGCATCCCGATAGCCGATGGGTATCTCACTCAAAGTCTGCTTGTGCTGCTCCGCCAACGTCGCCAAGTACTCCCTCTGGGCAGCCATGCTGGTGGCCATCATCCCCGGCAGCACCATCGCCTGCTGACAGGGCTGTCCATTGACTTGCAGCGTCCAATGCTGTGCTTTTCGACCGGCAACCAGAGGCGCCTCACCTGCATCCGTTGCCTGGATCTTAATAGCGGGCCGCTGAGTATCTGTTTGGGTATCAGACTTGGGATTGATCACCAGTATGTTGCGCTCGCCATGGTCGACACTGTAGATAACCCGCTTGGCGCGATCGAACAGAATAAAATCCATCGCATCCTGCCCTTCGTCGATGCGCAACATCTGCCCAGTTGCCAACATACGGCTGAGGTAGGGAGCTTGTCCCGCTTCGGTCACCTCAAACTGCAACCGTTGAACCTGCAGAGTCTCTGCGATCAATGTACTGCTCGCCAGCAGGCAGCAGAGGAGTAATAGCCGTTTTCTCATGGCTGTTTGCATAGTGCCTCCAGTCGTTCCAGCTCGGTCTGGCTGAATCCCGCCTGACGCCGCGCCTGATGATGCAGTGGACAACGAATCCCCCCATCAAGAAAATTCTCCAACAGATCGAAATAGGTCTCTTCAGGTTGCAGCCCCCGCTGCTCACAGAGGTAGTTGAACCAGCGGCTGCCGAACTGCACATGCCCTACCTCCTCACGCAGAATCACTTCCAGGGCAGCCACGGTCTCGCTATCGTCGATCTCCTTGAAGCGCTGCATGATGCCTGGTGTCACATCGAGCCCGCGAGCTTCCAGCATACGTGGCACTAATGCCATGCGGATCAGTGGATCATGGGCTGTTCGCTGCGCCATCTCCCACAAGCCGTTGTGCGCTGGATAATCCCCATACTCCACCCCAGCGGCATGCAAGCGTGCCTGCAGCCGTTGAAAATGATCTACCTCCTCAACCGCCACCTGGATCCAGTCGCTGTAGAAATCGGTGGGCAAATCGGCAAATCGCTGCACCGCATCCCAGGCCAGATTGACCGCATTGAATTCAATGTGGGCGATTGCATGAATCAGTGCCAGGCGCCCTGCCTCACTGCCCAACCGGCGCCGGGGTAACTTGCTTGGATGCACCAGTAGCGGCCGTTGCGGATGCCCGGCCCGGGTTACCTGTGAGGCATCGCTCCAGCCACTGAGGGTTAGCTCACCTTTGGCCCAGGCTTCAGCGATCTGCCCGGTCATCGCCATTTTTCGATCCACCGAGTCACACAGCAGGCAGACCCGGGCGGCTTGATAGAGAGAGCTCTCAGGATGCATATTTTAATCCCACCACCAGATCCATCACATTGGTGCCGGTGGGGCCGGTGGTAATCAGATCGCCACTCGCTTCCAGCAGTGTGCCTGCATCCGCAGCAGCCAGGGATTGCTCCACATCACACACCCCCTCAACCCGTTTCAAGGTATCCGCATCTACCAAAGCGCCAGCGTCTTCTGTGGGCCCATCGGTTCCATCGGTACCGGCAGAGAGCAGCAGACATCCATCCACTCCGGATAACACTGTTGCTGCAGCCAGCGCCAGATGCTGATTTCGGCCACCTCGCCCCGGTTGTGGCGGCAGATTGACCGTCGTCTCACCGCCCCAGATGGTAATGCCTGGTGGGCCTGCGATGAGCTGTTGAGCCACTCTCCGTCCAGTCTTCGCCGCCTCCCCGTCAATAAATTCAGACACCAGACAGACCTCATAGCCCAAGCTTTCAGCCTCCTTGGCAGCTGCAGACTTTGCCGCATCGAGATTGGCGACAATATGCAGCGGCGGAACCTCATCCTGAGCCAACTCAAAAATCCGCTGTTCAGCACCAGCCGCAAGTTTCTCACGCAACCACTCGGGCAGCGCCAGAGTCTCAAGCCGCTGCTGCAGCTCCGGCTCCGGAGTGAGCAGACCTGAGCCGATCGCTGCTGGAATATCACCGGGCACATCAGAAATCGCCAATAGGCAGGTCTCGCGGCCGGCGATCCAGTTCAACAATCCCCCGCCCTTGATTCGGGAAAGTCCCTTACGTACCCAGTTCATTGAGACGATATCCAGACCACTACCCAACAGCCATTCATTGGTTTTTTTGAGGAACCTGAGATCCACCCCCTCCACCGGCACCTCAACCAGACTGGAGGCGCCACCGGAGATCAACACCAGCAAGGGGGTTGAGCTGGGCTCAGCTAGCATTTCCAGCACCCTTTCCCCAGCCATAAAACTGGCCTCATCCGGTACAGGGTGAGCCGATTCCAGGGCTTGCCAGCCGTTTTGTTGACAAAAGTGGTGGTCGAGATGGCCATATTTCGAGATCACCAAAGCTTGTTGAATGGCATCGCCCAGCTGCTCGTGGGCGCCCATTGCCATCGACTGGGCAGCCTTGCCGATGGCGATCATTCTGAGCGGTTTGCCAATGGGATGCTGGCGCAGCCAACTGGCAACAGCAGCACGGCCTTCCACCCGGGACAACGCCCTCTGATAGATCTGCAATAGGGCCTGTCGAGCTTGGCTTGGGGTTGTGTGTTGCAACATTCAAGTTACCTTCTATCAATTCACTACTGGCGGAAACTTCACTCCAAGCAATGTATCAGGATTTATTCCATGAAACACGACTACTGAGTTACACTGTAAGCTCAATTCAGTATCACGCTGGGAGTATCGCTTTGGGAAGCATACAGCTACGAAGAAACTTCAGCCGGAACATCCTGGTCAGGATGATTCTACTGTTCGCAGTGATCGCGGCCCTGATGGTATGGAAATTTGAGTTTATCAATCAGGTCTATTTTCGTGACCAGCTAACCAGTACAGGCCTGATCATCAACGGCACCATCGTCGGCCTGTTTACCATCGGTATCCTGCGCATGATTATGATTTTTCTGCACTATGCTGCAGAAGAGAAAGCACTGATGCGCTTTCTGCGCAATCTGCGCGAGGGGGAGAGTGACCCACTCATAAAGGTCCATAAGCGAACCATCATCGCCAACCGCTTTCGCACCATGCAGGGTCTGCACAAGGCAAACTGCCCAGTCAATCATGGCTCGCTGGCATCGACCCTGGTTGCCAGTGAGAGCACCCGCAACAGTCTGCCCAAATTCATCAACAACATCCTTATTCTGACCGGGGTTTTTGGCACCATCGTGTCGCTTTCGATCGCCCTGATTGGCGCCTCTGACCTGCTCGAAACCTCGGTCAACGTAGGCGGAATGGGAATGGTAGTGCACGGTATGTCAACCGCCCTTTCGACCACCATTACAGCGATTGTCTGCTTTATCTTTTTCGGTTACTTCCATCTCAAACTGGGTGATGTACAAACCAACCTGATCAGCGGCATTGAACAGGTCACAGTGAATGAGTTGATTCCCAGATTCCAGGTACAGACCGACAGCGCGTTGTATGAATTCACCGGTCTGGTTCGCTCACTGCAGGAGCTGGTGAATCAGATGAGCCATTCCCAGGAGGCGTTCGAAAGTATCGAGAAGCGTCTGCTCGATTCCATGGAAAACGTCGAAGAGAAAAACGAAGCACTGCATAATGATCTCGCTGAGATCAAACACGTTCTGAAAATCGGCTTCCGTCTGCATGAGGAAGATTAAACCCATGTTCAACGGCGGACTCCAGGTCAATCCCGATGGACGATAGCTTCATCGATCTACGGCTCAACAGCCAGAGCGCTCAAGGAGAGGACAGTTTCTGGCCCTCCTTCACCGACATCATGACCGTGATCGTGATGATCTTCATGCTCGCGATGGTGATTCTGCTGCTGCGAAATATGGAGCTGCTCTCGCAACTCCGCGCTACCATGGAAGCGGAGCAGCAGGCGATGGAGCGGGTCAGGAGCACCGACCAGGAGAATGAGACTCTGGAGGAGCGGCTGATCGCTCGGGAGCATGAGTTGACGATGCTGCGCATGCAGCTGATGCAGTTACAGGAGCAATCCGAAGCGCAGGAAACGACGATCTCCAGTCAGCAAACTCAGATCAGCCAACTAAACCAGGAGCGGGACGAACTCAACAGCCGGGTTAGCTCGCTGAGCAGCGAACGCACCCTGCTCAACACCCAGATCATTCA
The DNA here is from genome assembly GCA_037382205.1 of Candidatus Thiodiazotropha sp. Classification (GTDB taxonomy): domain Bacteria; phylum Pseudomonadota; class Gammaproteobacteria; order Chromatiales; family Chromatiaceae; genus Thiodiazotropha. The sequence goes on along the minus strand of JARRQD010000097.1, from coordinate 3,325 downwards.
ACTCAACCAGGAGAGCGAGAGGCTGCGCAACCACCTCAACGCGGCAAATCTCGATATCAAGACCCTATCTGCCGACCTGGATCAGGCGAACAGCCGTCAAGCAGCCACCCTGCAAGATCTGCAAAAATTGCGCATTACCCTGGCGAGTAAAGATCAAGAGCTGTTAAAGGCTTTGGCGCTCAATCAGCAACGGGACAAAGTGCTGAGCGATCTCAAACAGAACTATTCCGATCTGAAGATCCAGTACAACAAGCTGCTGCGTCCAGCACGTACCGCCAAGGGCAAAACCCTGGTTGAGGTGCGTTACACCAAACGGGGAAAACAGACCCGAATCGAGTATAAAGGGCCGAAGGATAGCCGTTTCAATGCCATTTCACGCAACAAACTGGAGCAAAATCTTGCCGCTCTGAAAAAACGCCACAACAATCTCTATGTAAAGGTCATCATCCCTAAGAACAGCGGCCTCTCCTACAACGAAGCCTGGAGCTTCACCAACCACGTGCATCAGAATTATGACTACTATTACCAGGAAGAGGCGAAAAAAGAGCGCATCGTGGAGTAACAACAGATCCCTGATCAGAACAGATAGATTTCAGGGAATTTAGTGAAGACACGACAGTCCAACAGATGGGAACTGCATTGGAAGCCTCGGGAATTATGAATAGACAAACCAGACGTTTTCTTCTCATTGTTGTCAGCAGCCTGATCATCAGCAGCTGTGCGTCAAAAATCCCGCTTGTCATTCGCACCCCGGTTGACGGCGATATTCGGGTTGATGAAGTTCAGCAGAATGCCGATCAGTTTACCGGCAGCCGGGTTCGCTGGGGTGGTGAGATCATCTCGGTTGAGAATCTGGCGGATGAGACGCAGATCGAGATTCTATCCTACCGGTTGAGCAAATCCGGCAAGCCGCTGGAGAGCAATAAGAGCCGCGGACGCTTCATCGCCCGCATGGATGGCTTTCTTGAACCAGGGGATTTCCCCAAGCAGCGACTGATCACCGTTGTCGGGCGACTCGATGGGATCATTGAAAAACCGGTAGGTGAATATCCCTACACTTATCCCCAAGTGAAGGTGCAGAGCTACCACCTATGGCCAAAGCCGATTGAGCCGGCCTACCACCAACGCTACTACTACGATCCCTTCTACGACCCATTTTTCTACCCCTATTGGCGCAGATATCCGATCTACTGGTAGCTGGCGTTATGCTCGAAGCCCTGAAAAACAACTTCCTGGTGGTGGGATTATTCAGTCTGCTACTCTCACTGACGAGCTGCAGCAGCAACCCGACCATTTCTCCAGCGGATCGCAGTCTCGCCCCCAAGCAGGTCGCGACAGACTCAACACTCCCTCAACAGTCGCTACAATGGGGGGGTATGGTGATCACAGCCACCAATTTGGCGGATTCGAGTGAACTGGAAATCCTTGCCTATCCCTTGGATGACCAGGGGCGGCCAATCACAGAGTCAGCCTCCATCGGGCGCTTTATCGCCACTCAGGCGGGCTATCTGGAAACCGGCGACTATGCCTCGGGACGACTGGTCACCGCCACTGGCCGGATATCAACAATACGCTCAGGCCGGGTCGGTGAAGCCCAATATGAATTTCCTGTGATGCTATGTGATCAGCTTGCGCTCTGGCCGAAACAGCGGAAATCCCCTGCTAAACCTCGTATCCGCTTTGGCTTTGGTGCCAGCAGTGGCGGCAGCCGTTATGGTGGGATTGGTATCGGCTTTGGTTTTTAAGTTTGCAAGGGCCTGTTAACGCGAATGGTTGTTCGGTAGACACCTAAAAAAACCACCGGACCCTCTCCCCGTATGGCGGCAAGCCAAGCACAAAGACAAGTTGCGGCTCTTATTGGCGTTAATTTGTCGACTTTACCTTCTTATGCGCCACCTGATTACGCAGATAGACAGGCAACGCCCGTTCAGCAGGCACGGCCAGACCGGCTTCGAAATCGACAGCCGCCAGGGTCGCCACATCCCGAGCACTGCAGTAGAGTTGCGCTTTATAGCCGAGCAGAGTCTCACCAAGCCGCTCTGCCAGTTGGGCACCATACTCTCCCCAGCCTGAGCCAACCCCGTACCACGCCTCATCCAACGGCAAATGAACCAGACCAGCATCAGCCACCTGCTCATCGATCACCAACCGGACAATCTCATTTCTATTCACCCGATAGCCAGCCCAGTAGAGCTCGCCCATCCTGGCATCAAAGGCTGTCAGCAGGTTTGGCTCACCCTTTTCCCGATAGGCCCGCTGGGCCAGTGCCGCCAGGGTGGAGATCGGCACCACCGGCAGATCGGCTGCAAAGGCTGCCCCCTGAATCACCCCTGTGGCGATCCGCACCCCAGTGAACGATCCTGGCCCTCGGCCAAACGCCATGGCATCTAACTGGTTGGCGGATAATCCAGCCTCAGCCAGCAGCTGATCCATCATGCTGAGGATCAACTCACTGTGGCCCCGCGGTTTAATCTCATAGCGGAGTTCTATCTGATCATCGATAAGCAGTGCCGCAGAGCAGGCCTCTGTAGCGGTTTCTATGGCAAGTAGTTTCATAGTTGGAAAAAGCTGAAATTGCAGTAAGCCGTTAACGATAATCGAATTGATTGATGCTTAACAGGTCTTATTGACGCTCAGATGATGTCAGCCGAGCTCGAGGCTTACCCATCCGCTCCTGCAACCCCAGCAACAGATCCCATAACACCGGAATGATAAACAGGGTCAAAGCGGTTGCCGCAGCGAGTCCAGTGACGAAGGTCGAGGCCATGGTACCCCAGATCAAAGAGTAGTTGGGAAAGCCCACCGCCATCGGCAACAGCCCCAGAGTGGTGGTCAAAGTAGTAAGCAGAATCGGCCGCAATCGAATCTGAACCCCTTCGGTGATCGCTTCGTGCCGTGTCATGCCACTGCGGTATCTTTTGTTGATGAAGTCGATCAACACCAACGCATCGTTGACCACCACCCCCGCCACACCAATTACCGCAATAAAACTGTTAACCGTTAACAGGGATTGGGTAATCAGCTTACCAAAGACCACCCCGATCAGGGCGAATACGATCGCAGAGAGTATGATCAGAGGCTGCAGATAGGACTGAAACTGGGTGGCCAAAATCACATACATCACCAATACCGCAATGATGAAGGCATAGGCCAGCGACTGAAAGGAGCGCTGGGTATCCTCATGTTCACCACCGAAGGTAACGGTGGCACCTGGATACTCATCGCGAATAGTCTCATAGAAACTTCTCACCGCTTCCACAACCGCTGGAGTCGAGGTCGATGCCCCTTCGCGGATATCAGCCTTCAGACTGATCGCCCGCTGCCC
>JARRQD010000096.1:0-20531 GCA_037382205.1 Candidatus Thiodiazotropha sp. | reverse complement strand
TCCAGCAAAAAAACCTTTGAGCCAAGTGGCGTGTTGAGTGGCATGGCGAGGGATATCGACAGTCTCAGTGAGGAGCTGACCGACATCTATGAGGACATGGAGGTCAGGGTGGCCCGGCAGACCCATCGTCTGGCACAGAAAACCACCTCGCTGCAGGTGCTCTACGATGTGGCGGCCGGCATCAACCAATCGGAAAATCTGGATGAACTGCTGCTGGAGTATATGGAGATCTTCAAGCGCATGGTGAATGCCCGCTCGGCGACGGTTCATCTGGTACTGCCGGATGACAAGGTGAGGCAGGTGGGGTGTATCGACCTGGATGGTAAACTCTATAATGAGCAGGAGCTGCTGCCGATCCAGCTCTGTCAGTGCGGCATCACCCTCTCGCCGGGGGATATACTCTGTAGTCAGAATCCACGTTTATGTACTCATCGCAACGGTCGGCGGATGTTCAGTACGGATGAAGTGGAGCGGGTATCCGTGCCGATGTGGTATCACGGGGATGTACTGGGTTTCTACCATCTCTATGTGGATAAACCGGGTATCTATGATGGCCGGGAGGATCTCCTGGATATCCTCAATACCATCGGCAGCCATCTGGGCATGGCGGTGGCTAAGCAGCGCTCCGACTCGGAAGCGCGCCGATTGTCGATCGTCGAGGAGCGCACCTCACTCGCCCATGAGCTGCACGATTCACTGGCGCAGACCCTGGCGAGCTTGCGTTTTCAGGTTCGTATGCTGGAAGAGACCCTGCAGAATGAACCCGTGTCAGTGTTGGCCGTACAGGAGGCTCGCCGCATCCATAACGGCCTCGATGAGGCCCATGACGAACTGCGGGAGTTGATCAACAGTTTTCGGGCGCCGATGGATCAGCGCGGGCTGGTGCCCGCCCTGGGTAAGTTGGTGGAGCGTTTTAATCAGGAGACCTCGATTCACGCTTTTTTTCAGCCGGACTGTATGAAGACCGATCTGGATACCACACAAGAGATGCAGGCATTGAGGATTGTCCAGGAATCTTTGGCCAATATACGTAAACATGCCAATGCCCATACCGTTCGAGTATTGTTGCGATGTCGAGGGCCGGGGCATTATCTTATCCTGGTGGAAGACGACGGCGTCGGTTTCGAGGGGGTGTCTCCAAAAGGGAATCCGGGCGAGCACATCGGTCTGTCGATCATGGAAGAGCGTGCTCGAAGGGTCGATGGCGAGTTGTCGATTGAGAGCGAGCCTGGTGAAGGAACTCGGGTTGAACTGGTGATTCGTAGTGCCAAATGATGCGAATCTGCAGAGGTAATCAGGGCCTGCCAAGACTAATCCAATTGGCCCTGTTGCTCCTGAAAAAGCGCCAATCAAGGCGCGAGGAGAGAAGTTTGGTAATTCTAAATGAAAAACGAGCAACGGGTCGTGGCGCTTGTTCAGGGGTAACCCCCCATGCTGACATCAAAGAGGGGGCTGGGGCTATTTTTTCGCCCAGCAGCATCATCATTTGCTCATGTAAAACAACGACACGACGCTCATTCTACCTGGCTGGACGAAAAAATAGTCCCAGCCGGGTCGATTGGATTCGTGTTAGCAGGCCCTAAATATGCGGGTACTGGTAATAGATGACCATGCTCTGTTCCGAATCGGACTTCAGGAGCTGCTGGAGCGTCGTGGCATCGATGTGATTGCCATCGGCGACTGTCTGAAGGGTATCGAGACGGTGGCCCATGAGCGACCGGATGTGGTGTTGCTGGATATGCGTATGCCGGACATGACCGGTACTGAAGTACTGAGCGTACTGCGCAAGCACTATCCGCAGATGCCGATCAGCATGCTGACCACCAGCCGCGAGGAGAGCGATGTGATTGAAGCGCTGCAGGGTGGTGCTCAGGGCTATCTGCTGAAAGATATGGAGCCTGACGAACTGATCGATGCCCTGCAGCAGATCACCAAAGGGCAGACCGTGGTGGCCAAGGAGTTGACTGGCGTACTGGCCAAGGCCGTGCAGGGAGAGCAGCCCAGCAGCAGTGCACCAACTTCCTCACTGGATGACCTGACCCCCAGGGAGCGGGAGATCCTATGTCATTTGGCGGATGGGCAAAGCAACAAGGTGATAGCGCGAAACCTGGGAATCTCTGACGGCACCGTGAAACTTCATGTTAAAGCGATCCTTAGGAAACTTGAGGTCCATTCACGGGTTGAAGCCGCCGTGATTGCCGTAGAACAAAACCTCTGTTCAAGAGGATAGGCATTACTAAAATGAAGAATTTTTTAAATTTGATAAGTGACTGTCTGGGGGAGGTTGAAGAGATCATGCCCTGGGATCTGGAAGAGCGATTGGAGGCCAATCCCGATCTCTTGATCGTGGATGTCAGAGAGCCCTATGAGTATGATGCGATGCATATCGAAAACTCGATCCTTGCACCACGTGGCATACTTGAATCGGCGTGTGAATGGGATTATGAAGAGACCATACCGGAGCTGGTGAAGGCCCGTCAGCGGGAAGTGGTGGTGGTCTGCCGTTCCGGCTATCGGAGTGTGCTGGCGGCTTCATCCTTGAAGATGCTCGGCTTTGAAAATGTGGTTTCACTGAAGACCGGCCTGCGCGGCTGGAACGACTTTGAGCAGCCACTGGTGGATGTTGCGGGCAAGGCGGTGGATATCGACGATGCGGATGATTACTTCACCCCCAACCTGCGGGAAGATCAGCTGAGTCCCAAATCGGCTTGAGTGGGTAATCGGCGTGAATGGTTTTTAGAATTCACGCCGCAAATGGACGCCAATCACCGCAATAATTGGATTCGCAGAACATTTGCGGTGTTGGCGGCTTAAAAATCAACAGGCGAAGTAGCCCCCTGCTCGGAGTGGGGTGGTGTCTCGAACCAGGAGAGCTTCTCTTGCAGCTCCACCACATGACCGACAATGATCAGGGTGGGAGGCTTGGGGCGCTCCTGCTCTACAACCTCCAGAATATTCTCCAGGGTGCCGGTGAAGACCCGCTGCATGTGGGTTGTTCCCTGTTGGATCAGGGCGATCGGCATATCGCCGCCAACCCCATGAGCCTGCAGCTCCCGGCAAATTACCGGTAGACCAACCAATCCCATGTAGAAGACCACGGTCTGACTGGGCTGTGCCAGCATATCCCAGTTGAGATTCATCGTGCCGTCTTTCAGATGGCCGGTGACGAAGGTGACCGACTGGGCGTAGTCCCGATGAGTCAGGGGGATGCCTGAGTAGCTGGCGCAGCCTGCCGCCGCGGTGATTCCGGGAATCACCTGAAACGGTACACCCTCGGCCGCCAGGGTATCGATCTCTTCACCTCCGCGACCGAAGATAAAGGGGTCGCCTCCCTTGAGTCGTAACACGCGTTTGCCCTGCTTGGCGAGTTTTGCCAGTAGCTTGTTGATCTCCTCTTGGCGCATGGCGTGTTTGTCACGCTCCTTACCTACGTAGATACGCTCTGCATCGTGACGGGTCATCTCCAGGATTGGTTTTGCCACCAGTCGGTCGTAGACCACCACATCTGCCTGCTGCATCAGTCGCAGCGCCCGGAAGGTCAACAGATCGGGATCTCCTGGACCTGCACCGACCAGGTAGACCTCGCCCATCTCCTGATCCAGGCGGGGATCTGCCAGCAGTCGCTCCATCAACTGATCCGCCTCCTTCTCATGGCCAGAGAAGACCCGCTCCGCAACGCCCCCCTCCAGCACTCGATCCCAAAACAGGCGCCGATCCGCCGGTTTAATGAAATGGCCCTTGACCCGTTGACGGTAGCGGTTACACAGCTCCGCCAGACGGCCATAGCCAGCGGGGATCAGGGATTCCAGCCGGGAGCGAATCAACCGCGCCAATACCGGTGACGCTCCGCCAGTTGATACAGCAGCTACTACCGGTGAGCGGTCAATGACCGAGGGTACGATAAAACTGCACAATTCAGGCTGATCCACCACATTCACCGGGATTCGTCTGGCATGTGCCAGCTCGGCAATATGTTGGTTCAATTCCGAATTGTCCGTGGCGGCAATCACCAGATGACGGTCATCGATATCTTCTTCCTGAAAGCCTCTCGGCTGATGATTGAGGCGCCCCATATCGCGCCAGGTGGTTAGATCGTGGGTCAATTCAGGGGAGACCAGAATCACATCGGCTGCCGATTTGAGCAACAATGCGGTTTTTCTTTCGGCAACTGCGCCGCCGCCAACCACCAGGCAGGATTTGTTTCTGATGTTTAGGAATATTGGGAAAAAATCCATAAAATACAACCGGTTGTTTTCTGTTTGTTGTGTGAGTTTCCGCCGATCCAAAACTCAAGTTTGGTGCTTCTATAATCGTTAATTTGTAGCAAGCACCACACTAACATGAGTCAAACACATTAAAAATGCCAGGTTTTTAGATGTTAAACAAACTTGCAATATTTAAACACATTAATATACTAATGCGCTCTGTTTTTAGAGATTTTGAGGCTGCTTAAACGTGATGATAAAGGAAATAGACGCTGCTGATCTTGACGCCCGCATGGCCAAAGACAGTGATTTTGTGCTGTTGGACATCCGTAGTGCTGGTGAACTGGCGCAGGGAATGCTTCCCGATGCGGAGCATGTGCCAATGCATCTGATTCCTGTTCGCATGTCTGAGCTGCCGAAAGACAAAGAGTTGATTATTTACTGTCACAGTGGGGCTCGTTCCTACCACGCCTGTTCCTATTTGGCGCAGCAGGGATTTAACAACGCTGTCAATCTTCGCGGTGGCATTCTCGGCTGGGCAAGATCAGGCTATCGTCTTGAGCCCAGGATGGCCAGCTGAGGTTATTGCTAGGAAAAATTAATTAACTGTTCAGATTAGCCCTAAAAAGTGCGATTTTTAGAGCTTATTAAAGGGGAGCGTAAGGCGATTCCCCTTTGGAAACCCTAAAAGCTGAGGCGTCGCCATTCACATGGCCCAAAACCACGGGTGTTACTGAATAGTGACAAGTTTTATTGATTTAATAGACCGGAATTGAGTCCGGATCTATAGATTTTAAAGGGGTCAGCGGGGAGATATGCTTGCGTTTATTAACTGTTTGGCATATAAAGTTCCGTCTGATTTTTACCCAAAACGATATATACACAATTTAATAAGCTGGAGGTCATACCATGGCAGATTTTGATCAAGAACTGGACGCAAGCGGGCTCAACTGTCCCCTGCCGATCCTGCGTGCGAAGAAAACCCTGAATGGTATGGAGTCCGGTAAAGTTCTGCACATCATTGCCACCGATCCAGGTTCGGTGAAGGATTTCGAGGCTTTCGCCAATCAGACTGGCAATGAGCTGATGGAATCCAAGGAAGTTGGCGGCAAGTTCGAATTCCTCATCAAAAAGGCCTGATCAGCGGTCAGTTTGCCAATCCCGTTAGGGACTCATTTGGAGACGAAGCAATGTCAGACGAAAAAAAGTTAGCGATTATTGCGACAAAAGGCTCATTAGACTGGGCCTATCCGCCATTTATCCTGGCCTCTACTGCTGCTGCGCTGGGCTATGAAACTGAGATCTTCTTCACCTTCTATGGTCTGCAGCTGCTGAAAAAAGATCTGGATCTGGAAGTGACCCCACTGGGCAATCCCGGAATGCCGATGCCGATGGGCATGGACAAGTGGTTCCCTGTGATGGGTCTGGCGCTGCCAGGCATGCAGGGCATGATGACCAGTATGATGAAGAAAAAGATGGCTTCAAAAGGTGTTGCCGATCTGGCTGAGCTGCGTGAGCTCTGCCAGGAAGCCGAAGTCAGACTGATCGCCTGTCAGATGACAGTGGATCTGTTCGAAATGAATACCTCCGAATTCATCGATGGGATCGAATATGCCGGTGCGGCTCGATTCTTCGAATTCGCAGGTACCAGTGATATCTGCCTTTACATCTAATCCTTCGTAATTGCAGTCACGGCGCCGCCCCACAAGGGCGGCGTTTTTTTGTGCCTGAGAAAGCTGAGGTAGGGCAGGGGTGGCTTCAACCTAAAAAGGTCAGTTGGACTGCGTGATTCACCCAGTAGGTGACCACAATCATCGAAGCGATTTTCATCATAATCAAACACCTGCTATCAGTAATGGAGCGGTCAACTGATTATTTTAGGTTGAAGCCGCGGTTACTCGCCAATCAGGCCCATACTGTTTCGATCTGTTCGATTGTTGATGGGCACCTTGAATATTGTGCAAATAAAAAGGGTGCGGTGATAAGCCGCACCCAAGATTCACGATTTCTGGATCTCGGTGGGTAAAGATCCGAACCTTTCTACATGAAGGTCTTGGTCACACCCAGACCAAACAGATGTACACTGGAGTCGTAGGTGCCATCAACCGCAGATGTGCCGTTCAGCTCCTCACCGGCAACGGCACCCTTTGAGCTATTGATGGTCCGCTCATCAAAATCCACATACATATAGCCAACATCGAATGTCCAGCCATCGCTTATGGTGTGTCCCACACCCAGGCTGAATAGCTGACGATCCGCATCAGGCACTCTGGGACTGAAATATTCATCTTTTTGTGGTGTTTCATCATAGGTGTAGCCAATGCGTAATTGGGTTGCCTTGGTGAAGTCGTAGGTCATACCGAGATGGTAGGCTGAGGCATTCTCGAACTTGTTCATACTTTCGAAGATGGTATTGCCGTACTTCTCCTCTTTAACCTCCAGACTATCGAACTTGTTCCAACCGGTTCGGGTGTAGTCAAATTCGATCGCCAGCTTTTCAGTGGCCTCATAGCGTGTACCAACCTGGAAACGCCAGGGGAGTTCAAGATTTGCAGTGACATTGTTTGTGACCCCGGCCGGTAGAACGCCAGCATCATCATCCAGTTTGCCTTCAACGTTTATGTTTGAGGCAGAGTGGAAATGTGCACCAAAACTCCAGCTGTCCACCACCAGCATGCCGCCCAGATTGAAGCCCACGCCACTGCCATCACCTTCCAAATTGAAACCCGGATAGGCATTTCCATCGTTGATCGCACTGTTGAACAGCACCTTCTTCATCCAGTAGTAGTCGATGCCGAATGACAGCGCGGCATTATCATTGAGTTTATAAGAGGTGCTGGGACTGAAGGCGATAATTTCGAGCAAGGTTCTGGTGGGGATGGGGGTGCCAAGGGGGTATTGATCATTGAAGACATCAACTTCCCAATCGGTCTCCAGACCGAAGGGGGCATTGACTGCAATACCAAGTGACCACTCTTCGTTAAGCGTGTTATGTGCTGCAATCGCCGGAATAGCCACCAGATCGTTGCCTTCGCTGTCTGTCATGCCTGAGCCTGTGTCTACCGCAAGTTCGGGTTTGATCAGGATGCTGCCCAATGTGGCGGAGCTGCCCTCATGAAATGACATCGCAGCCGGATTGTAGGGGATGGCCCCCAGGGATTCATGATTGGCGACCTGTGCATTGGATGTGCCTAATCCTGAGATGCTCAACTCCGGTATCGCGAAACCAGAGCCTTGCACGCCCGAACTGAGCATCAACAGGGCCGAGCTGCAGGCAAGTGCCAGGGGAGTGGATTGTAGTTTGGTTTTGTGGTGCATGCGGATCCTCCACCTTGATGTTGTTATTTCCAGATCATCCTGTCTCAACTTATTCTTTGGTACTGGTTGAGTCTGGTGCGTTTCGATATCCTGAACAGACCATTTATCATCCATTGGTAAGCCCAGTCAAACTTAAATAAGTCTAATTATCAACTCGCTATAAAGAATAGCTCGGTATTAGTTGCGGTAAGCCACTCTTTGGTCATTTCAGATTGTCCATTGGTTGGTTGCATGACGGACTGGATTTACAGCCGGTCATGCCTTGACGAAAGACAAGCTTGTTGCTTTGAATGTGAACTCTATAATTGCCGGTTTGTATTAGGATGGAGCAAATTACCACAACCTGTCTCCGAGAAAAAAGGAAAAGTGTATCAGCGTTCCCTAAAGCTTGTTGTTTGTGGTATAAAAAGAGTTTATCCACACTCAGCACAACTAATCGGACAGCAAAGGCATATGGCGGATCGTAGATTACAGGTTTTTCACACAGTTGCACGTCTTTTAAGCTTTACCAAGGCAGCAGAGACCCTACACATGACCCAGCCGGCGGTGACCTTTCAGGTGCGTCAATTGGAAGAGTATTTTAACACCCGGCTGTTTGATAGAACCCATAATCGGATCAGTCTGACGGATGCTGGGGAGCGGGTTTTCAGCTATGCTGATCGTATTTTCGACCTCTATGCGGATATGGAAAACTCTGTCAGGGAGATGACGGGGGAGATTCGCGGTGCCCTAACCATTGGTGCGAGTACCACCATTGCCGAGTATATGTTGCCCTCGCTTCTCGGGGATTTCGGAACTCAGTATCCGGAAGTGACAATCCATCTGCGGGTATCAAACTCAGAGGGGATTGTCTCGATGGTTGAGAACAACAACATCGATCTGGGGGTCGTGGAAGCACCGGTAGGCAATAAGAATCTTGTGGTCGAGGTGTGTCGGAATGATCAGCTGGTGGCGATCGTACCACCCAATCATGATCTGGCGAATCTGGAGACTGTCGAATTTGGGCAGTTACTGGAGTACCCATTTATTTGTCGAGAGGAGGGCTCAGGCACCCGCGAGGTAATTAATGAATATCTGGACAAGAACTGCGCTGACTCGACCTTAAACATCTATATGGAGCTGGGTAGCCCGGAAGCGGTCAAAGGTGCGGTTGAAGCGGGTATGGGGGTCTCAGTGGTCTCCCGGGCAACCATCCAGAAGGAGTTGAAGCTGGATACCCTGCGGGCGATCAATCTGACGCCGTCGATGGATCGGCCATTCTCCTTTGTCCACCAGAAACAGAAGTTTCGCTTGCGAGCGATGGAAGAGCTGCTCGAATTCGCACGCGGCTATTGTGAGGATCACGCCGAAGAGCGGCTTTAGCCGCTACGAGGTTGGTGTCGGTGCATATTGTACCTAAACAGCAGAAGCTTGATGCAGAACAGCAGCGGCTGCTCGAGCTTTTTGGGCAGATCCCGCCGGCGCAGCGAGATACTCTGTTGGCCTTTGCTGAGTTTCTGGCGCAACGCGATACACAGCCGGCTGAGACAGTTGAGCAAAGCTCGCCGATGGCGCCCAAACAGATTGAACGGCCCTCTGAAGAGTCTGTGGTGAAAGCAATCAGGCGTCTCTCCAAAAGCTATTTTATGCTGGAACGGGATCGGCTGCTGGATCAGACCTCTTCACTGATGACCTCTCATGTCATGCAGGGCAGGGAAGCGAAAGAGGTTATCGATGAGTTGGAAGCTCTGTTTAAAAAACACTATCAAGACTATTTGAACAATTTCTAATCATTTAATCGTTCGCCTAATCGGTATCGGGTTACTCAAATGCAGTTCATAGCCAACTGGTTCAAGCGCTATTTTTCCGATCCTCAGATCATCTTCCTGACACTGTTTCTGATTCTCTTTTTTAGCGTTGTGATCACCATGGGGGATATGCTTGCTCCAGTTTTGGCAAGTATTGTTGTCGCCTATCTGCTTGAGGGGATCGTGACCCAGATGGAGCGTCGATCATTCCCCAGGCTGCCCTCAGTGATCCTGGTGTTTATCCTGTTTCTGCTCTTTGTGGCGCTGATATTGCTCGGGTTGCTGCCGCTGCTCTCTCATCAGGTAACAGACTTTCTGCAACAGTTGCCCAATATGATTGCCATGGGTCAGAAGGCGTTGATGCAGCTGCCGGAAAGATATCCGGATCTGATCCCTCAGGATCAAATGGATGAACTGATTCTACAGCTGCGAAATGAGATCGCTTCATTCGCCCAGCGGGCGGTCAGTTGGTCCCTGGCTTCCGTGGTTGGGGTGATCACCCTGGCGGTCTACCTGATTCTGATGCCCTTACTGGTATTTTTCTTCCTTAAGGACAAGCAGCTGATCATCGATTGGTTTGTCTCCTATCTGCCCCGTCATCGTCGTTTTTCGGTCAATGTGTGGAAGGATGTGGATATGCAGATCGCCAACTATGTGCGGGGAAAGTTCTGGGAGATTATTATTGTCTGGTCATTCAGCTTCATCGCCTTTACCGTGCTGGGTTTGAACTATGCATTGCTGTTGGCGGTATTGGTGGGGCTTTCGGTCATCATTCCCTATATCGGTGCTGCTGTGGTCACCATTCCGGTGCTCTTCATCGCCTGGTTTCAATGGGGCTGGTCTTCGGACTTTGCCTGGTTGGCCGCCACCTATTTCATCATTCAGGCCCTGGATGGCAATGTTCTGGTACCGTTACTCTTTTCCGAAGTGGTCAACCTGCACCCGGTCGCCATCATTGTTGCGATTCTGGTATTTGGTGGTTTTTGGGGATTTTGGGGGGTGTTTTTCGCAATTCCACTCGCCACCCTGGTGCAGGCCGTGTTGGCGGCCTGGCCTCGGGTTGAGCCCGAAGAAGCTGAAGTCGTCGATGAGTTGTCGGGCAGTTGAACCTTACTGATTTTAAAGAAAATAGCTTCGATGGTTATGTCACCTGCTGGGTGAATCACGCTACAACGTGAATGGCACGCTTGTGGCGGCGCATGGCGGCGTTGCAACTCCTTGGAATAGCGCGCTATTCCGCGTCGTTGCGCCTTGCCCTGCACCCCCACAAACGCACCCTTCACGCTGTCCAACTGATCTTTTTAGGTTGAAATGACTCACTTGGCCGCTTAAGGTTGTCGGAACGGTAAAAAAACCTGTACAGCGCCACAGGTTTGGTGGGCTGGACAGGTTGTCCGGATTGAGATCAGTCGCCTCAGGCCTTTTTGGTGTTGATGCCGAACAGGCTCCAAAGTGGGCAGTAGGAGGCCAGACCGGTGACCAGTGGCACAGCGCCAATCGCGCCAAGATAGTTAATCGGGTCGCTGAGTAGAAAGCCCCAGCCAAGAATCGCCAATCCACCGACAATCCTAAGGATTCGTTCAATACCGCCAACGTTTTGAGTCATGTTGTTTCTCCAGAGTAATAGCGTTGCTGTTGTGAGTCAGATCTGGCGCTAAAAGGCGCCGTGTTGTAGTAGTTCAGAGAATAGTGATCTGCTACTCAAATGTATGTGACTAAGTCACACTAGCACGACTTTTATCGATCAGGCGTTGAGCGTCACAGATGGTGATGACGCCCCTGGCGGTGGTGATCATCTGCTGTTGCTCAAGGTCCTTCAAAATGCGACTGACAACCTCACGGGAAGTTCCCAGGTCTGAGGCGATTGACTGATGGGTCGATTCGATGCGTGAGCCCTGGTGTTTACTGAGTTGGATGAGATATCCAGCCAGACGACGATCGACCCGGCGAAAGGCGATCTCTTCTACCACACCAATGACCTCACTGAGCCTGCCGCTGATCAGATTGAAGAGATAGTTACGAAAAGCTGAGGTCTGATCCGTCCAGCGAATCACATCGGTTGTGTTGATCAGTATGGCTTCGATCGGTTCTTCGGAGACCGCGCTGGCCGGAAATGGCTCACCATTCATAATGCAGGAGGCGGTCAGGATACAGCTCTCACCTGGGCCAATCCGATAGAGTGTAATCTCCCGGCCATTTTCACTCAGTTTATAGACTCTGGCAGAGCCGGATATCACCAGCGCCAGATGTGAGCACTGAGTGCCTTGGTGACAGATCGGTTGGGCGGCTGGTAGATTGATCTTGCTGACATGCTCGAAGAAGCGCTGTTGGAAGTCACTTCCAGCCAGCTGCAGAAACTGAAACTGTTGGGTAATCTGAGCAATGGTGTTGGGATCGGTAATCAAGACTACCTCAAGCAGCTGCTGTCCTGGACTTAATTATTAGCAGCAGATAGTAGTCCTTTGTGTGAGCTAGAAGCAAGACAAATGAATTGCTTGCAAATGAGGCAGTTGTATCCATGATATGCTAATTTACTAGATATTTGTGTTGTTAAGCGCCAAGAAACTGATATGCCAGAACCGGACATAGAAGCGATCAAAATAAAGAAAGAGCGTGTTCGCCTGTTATATGCCAATGGTGTAACACTCATTATCGCCAACTTTATTGCCGGTTTGCTGTTTTTCTATCTCAACAAACTCTGGACATTCGATCAGGGTATGCTTTGGGGCGGATTGATGACCCTGTTACTGGTTGGACAGACAGTATTAACCTTTGCCGCCAGATACAGCGAGTTGAATAGGCTGCGGTTGTGGCGATATGCCCTGTTGCCTGGGGTACTTTTACTCGGCCTGCTTTGGGCCGCTGCGCTGATCCATCTGCTGTTCAATCCTCACTCTACTGAATATCTGGTGTTCGACCTGGTGTTGATTGGAACGGTGTTTCTACTCAGCGCATTGTTACTCACCATCGATACCTTTTTCAGTATTATTTTTGTGCTGACCGCTTCAATGTTACTGGTTGTGGTATTGAATGGGGACAAGGGAAGTGTCAGTGAGGAGTTTACCGCCGGACTGATTGCTTATGCATTGGCCCTGTTGATCCTCGCGGCTTGGATGACTGTCTATCAACAGGGTTATCTGCTGATCGCCGCAAACCGGGTACTGTTGCACGAGCGGATGGTGGCGTCGGAGACCGAATTGAGCGAAATGCGCAGTCGCCTGATACAGGAAAATGATCAGCGCCAGTCAGTGGAGCAGGAGTTGTTCCTCGCGAAGGAAGAGGCTGAAGGGGCCAATCTGGCCAAATCGGAATTTTTGGCCACCATGAGCCATGAGATTCGTACTCCGCTGAATGGTATATTGCCAATCCTGGAGATGCTGCTAGAAACCAAGTTGAACGAGGAGCAAAGGCAGTTTGTAGCCACCGCGCTGAACTCCTCTCAACTGTTGCTGAGTATCATCAATGACATTCTGGACTTCTCGAAGATCGAAGCGGGCAAACTTGATCTGGAGTTCATTGAACTGAACCTGGAGGGCACCATTGAGCAGGTGACCTCGCTGATGAAAAATGCAGCTGACCGGCGCAACTTGAAGTTAAGTTACCACATCGAACAGGGGGTGCCGAAAACGGTCAGGGGCGATCCGATCCGTCTACGTCAGATACTGACCAACCTGGTGAGTAATGCGGTGAAGTTCACCGAACATGGTGAAGTGACCGTCGAATTGAGCAATCGACAGACCTCGCGCACCGAGGTGGATCTGATGTTTGCAGTTCGTGATACCGGCATCGGTATGACCCAGGAACAGGTGGAGCGTCTGTTTGAACCCTTTTCCCAGGCGGACGGTCAAATCCACGCCAGGAAAAGGCTCCTTTTTCTGGTTCATCCTGCCGATGCGTAAATCGTTGCAGGAGATGCCATCAGGACGACGCAATCTTCAGGATATTCGCACTCTGCTGGTTGCCGAGCGGGGCTCTCAAGAGACCAGGCAGCTGTTCTATGCGCTCAAGGAGGAGGGGATGTTGATTGAGCAGTCAGAGGATCAATACGATGCACTCAGTAAACTCAAGTCGTCCGCAAACCTAGGCGCCAGTTGGCGTTATGAGCTGATGATGATCGATGCGGCTCTCTCCAATATCAATCTGAGCAAGATCATTGATTTGGCAAGAGAGGTGCCACATATGCGGGAAGTGGAGATTCTGGTGGTCAATCTGCCAGAAGTGGATCAAGTCACTTATGAGGCGATGGGGGTCGAATGCCTGCATGCTCATGCCACTTCGAAAGAGATCAAACAGCGGCTCTATCGAATCTTCGATGTGGAACAGACCCTTGGTGCTACAACCATGCCGGAAGAGATACCAGTGCCCCGCATGCCCGACGACCACCTTGCCTGGCAGGACAGTCAGATTGAGCATTTCACAGAGCCTGGCGCCAAGCGGGCGGAGGATAGCCAAAGGGAGCAACAGCATACCAAACTGGTTGGACGGGTTTTGGTGGTGGAAGATAACCCAGTCAATCAGGCGGTGGTGAAAAAGATGCTTGAGAAGGCTGGCTTGTCACCTGTGACTTCAAATGATGGTGTTGAAGCGATGGAAGTGTTGCGTGATGAGCAGTTTGATGTGGTGCTGATGGATTGTCAGATGCCAAGGATGGATGGCTACGAGGCGACTGAGGCGATTCGGCAAAAGGAGCTGAGTCAAGGTTTGATGCGTACTCCGGTGATTGCGATGACCGCCAACGCGATGGCGGGGGATCGGGAGCGCTGTCTTGAGGTCGGTATGGATGACTATCTCTCCAAGCCTGTAAAACCGGCAATGCTGGAGAACATGCTACGCCAATGGCTGCCCATGGAAGAGATGATATCTCCTGACGAGAATGCTAGTCTAGAGGGGAGTTTAAATGAGGCTGGTGAAGATGCTGAAGTTGATGTGCCAAGTGAGGGACTACTTGAAATTGGTGGAGGGCATGGTGGAGGTACAGGCATGACATCAGGCGGTATAATCGACCGCAATGTGCTGGAGGAGCTCTATGAAATCATGGAGGACGATTTCGTTTCGGTGCTGGAGAGCTATCTCAAGAGCGCACCTGGCCTGATGCTCGGTATTCGAGATGCGGTGAAAGCCGGGGATATGGATGGGTTGGTGAAATCGGCGCATCCACTGAAGTCGAGTAGCGCCAATGTGGGCGCCATGGAGCTCTCTATTCTGGCCAGGGAGCTGGAGTTTAAAGGGCGACAGGGGGATGCCAATGGGTTGGTTTCCAGTTACAACCAGACTGCAGAGATCTACCGGCGCTCGATCGCCGAATTGAAGAGTATCATCGATCGGGGCAGCATTCATTAGGATCTTCTTTGAAAGAAAGAGTCTGCTGGTGAACGCCAATAAACGCAAATAGATCCTCTTCATCCTCTACAGATAGGCAAATTCTTCGGCACCACCCTCGATGCGCACAGATATCGCACCAGCGCTCGGGCTGATGCGAATACCATGATTTGCACTGCGCTAGAGGTTTGTCGAGGCGTAATCCGCCAATCTTGAACGTTCGCCCCGCTGCAGGGTGATATGGCCGCTATGGGGCCAGTTCTTGAATCGGTCCACTGCATAGGTGAGACCTGATGTGGTCTCGGTCAGATAAGGTGTGTCGATCTGCGCCACGTTACCCAGACAGACAATTTTGGTGCCGGGACCGGCGCGGGTGATCAGGGTTTTCATCTGTTTGGGGGTGAGGTTTTGTGCCTCGTCCAAAATGATATATTTGTTGAGGAAGGTTCGGCCGCGCATGAAATTGAGTGAGTGGATACGGATTCGGCTACGCAGCAGATCTTCGGTGGCGGCACGTCCCCATTCCCCCCCTTCTGTCTGGGTCAGTACCTCCAGGTTATCCATCAATGCGCCCATCCAGGGGGTCATCTTCTCCTCTTCCGTGCCTGGAAGAAAACCGATGTCCTCGCCGACTGGCACAGTGACCCGGGTCATAACGATCTCCCGATAAAGGTTGAGATCCAGAGTCTGTACCAGCCCGGCGGCCAGGGTCAGCAGCGTTTTACCGGTGCCGGCGGTGCCCAGCAAGGAGACGAAGTCCAGGTTTGGATCGAGTAGCAGGTTCAGTGCATAGTTCTGCTCCTGATTACGCGCTGTGATACCCCAGACAGCGTGTTTTGGGTTGGCGTAGTCTTCCGCCAGTTCGATCACCGCACTGTTTCCCTGTTTCTCTCTGACAATGGCCTGAAAACCTTCATCCCCTTTCAGGTAGAGGCATTGACTGGGATACCAGGCTTGGGTGTCCGGGCCACTGACTCGGTAGAAGGTTCGGCCCTCTTCCTGCCAGGATTCAAGTTCTTTGGTGTGTTGTTCCCAGAAATCCGCGGCAACCTCATCAAGGCCGCTATACAGTAGATTGACATCTTCCAGCACCTGGTCATTGCTGTAATCCTCCGCGCGAATCCCCAGCACGGTCGCCTTGATGCGCAGATTGATATCCTTGGAAACCAGCACAATCCGCTTTTCTGGGTAGTCGGATTGCAGGCTCAGGGCGGTGGCCAGGATGTTGTTGTCCGGCGTGTTCCCCGGCAGGCTCAGTGGCAGATCCTGGGTTACCGGTTTGGTTTGAAACATCAGGTGTCCGGTGACCGAATCCGAAGAACCATTAAATTGTAAGGTATTCAAGGGAATGCCCTGACTGATGGTATCTTTAGATACATGCCCCATCAGCTCATCCAGAAAGCGGCTGGTCTGGCGGACGTTGCGCGCCACTTCCGACATGCCTTTCTTGCCTTTGTCCAGCTCTTCAAGCACCACCATCGGCAGATAGATGTCATGCTCCTTGAAGCGGAACAGGGCGGTAGGGTCGTGCATCAACACATTGGTGTCCAGGACGAATAGGCGGGGTTTCTTTGCTTGGTTTTCTGGCATGCTAGGTCTCATCTTCAGGCAGGCGAATAAAGGCCGTGGCAGCCACGCCATGGCGCTTGCTATGTATCAGGTCGTGGTTCAGGAGAGCTTTCCGGATCGCATGGCCTTGAGGGTTTCCAAAACCTCTTCGGCATGGCCTTTGACTTTCACTTTGCGCCATTCATAACGCAGTTTTCCATCTTCATCGATGAGGAATGTGCTGCGTTCGATACCACGAACTTTTTTTCCATACATCGATTTCATTTTGATTACATCGAAACTGTTACACAGGATCTCTTCCTTGTCGGAGAGCAGCTCGAAGGGAAACCCCTGTTTGGCTTTAAAATTCTCCTGGGCCTTTACCCCATCCCGAGAGGCACCGAGAATCACCGCCGACTGACGGCGGAACTTAGCGATCGCCGCAGTAAAGTCCAGACCCTCCTGAGTACAGCCTGGCGTGCTCGCCTTGGGGTAGAAGTAGAGGATAATAGGTTTGCCGCGAAAGTCGCTGAATTTTATCTCTTTATCACCCGTGGCTGGCAGTGGGATGTCGGGCACGGTCTTACCAATGGCGATCGAACTCATGTGTGGAGGATCCTCCTTCGGGTATTTTGGGGCTGATCTGAATTGTTACTCGTGTCCTAACCTTTGATCGGTTCTATCACCGCGTCCAGGTTAAGGGCGTCACAGTAGTCCATGAACTCCTCTCTGAGGAGGGCGATCTGTCTGTCCGCGGGAATTCCAACACTCAGGTGCACCGAGAACATTGGGGTGCCAGTATGAGCGGCGGAGTAGCTGCTGGTGGTCATATCCTCTATATTGATCTGACGCTCGGAAAAAAATTCCGCCAGTTGGTTGACAATACCCGGGTGATCCATAGAGACCACTTCCACCAGGTAGGGCAGTTGGTCACTGGATTGTATCCGCCCTTCAGTGCGTTTGCAGATGATGGTCAGCCCCAGGTCTTTCTGCAGTTCTGGCACCGCCGTTTCCAGCTTGGCCAGAGTATTCCACGGCCCCTCGATCAACAGCAGTATGGCAAACTCGCCGCCGAGTACAGTCATCCGGCTATCGGTGATGTTGCAGCCCTCATCAAGGATTTTCTTGGAAAGATTCTTGACGATGCCTGGGTGGTCTTTACCCAGTGCGGAGATAACCAAAAAGTTTTTCGGTGTGGTCATTGATATCTCTTAATCCCAGTTATTGTTCATCGTTCTGCTGAGTGTAACACCTGGAATGAGGCACAGGCGATAGTTGATGATCATGTCATGGTTCAAATGTGAATCCTTGGAGTAGCGCTTCAGGTCAGCCCTAAAATTCGACACTACTTGTCAGAGTCACGAGCCACAGGCTAACATTGCAGATTGATCTAAATTTAGGGGTGTGGACTGATGTTTCAAGGCAGTATGGTAGCGATGATCACTCCAATGAGTGAAGACGGCGTCTTGGATGACAACGCATTACGGGGCTTGGTGGATTTCCATGTCGAGCAGGGCAGTGATGCGATTGTGGCTGTCGGCACCACAGGTGAATCGGCTACCCTGGATGAAGAAGAGCATTGTGCTGTGATTCGCCGGGTAGTGGAGTATGTGGATGGACGGATACCAGTAATCGCGGGCACCGGCGCCAATGCCACCCGAGAGGCGATCGATCTGACTCGCTGCGCCAAGCAGGCCGGCGCCGATGCCTGTCTGCTGGTCACACCCTATTACAACAAGCCCACCCAGGAGGGGCTCTATCAGCACTTCAAGACGGTAGCGGAGGCCGTAGAGATTCCACAGATTCTCTACAATGTGCCAGGCCGCACGGCCTGTGACATGTTGCCTGAAACGGTGGCCCGACTCGCTTCTGTGACGAATATTATCGGCATTAAAGAGGCGACGGGAGATCTGGATCGGCTGCGGCAGATCCAGAATCTATGCAGCCCTGAGTTCGAGCTCTACAGCGGTGATGATGCAACTGGATGTGAATTCCTGCTGCAAGGTGGGCATGGGGTCATCTCAGTTACCGCAAACGTTGCACCAAAGTTGATGCACGAGATGGTGGCGGCCGCGTTGGCTGGAAAGCGGGATGAAGCCGAGTCGCTCGACCAACAATTGGCGGGGCTGCACCGTGCCTTGTTTGTCGAGTCGAGCCCAATCCCTGTCAAATGGGCGATGTCGGAGCTTGGTCTGGCGGGGAGAGGCATTCGCCTGCCTTTGACTTGGATGACCGCCTCATCCGAGCCAAAAGTCCGTGAAGCGATGCAGCAGGCTGGAGTTTTGTGATCACCGATGTGGCTGACATGCCCCGCTCAATCTCTTGTTTAGGCAAGGCTTGCTAAACTTGACCTGCAAATCCTTGTCATAAGCAACAGAGAATAAACCGAAGTAATATCATAATATGCGTTTAAACCCAACTCTTCTGTCTCTTATCCTATTGATTCTGTTTATCTCCGGCTGTGGTTCCGACGGGGGATATTTCTCCGATTCAGAACGTGAATATCGCAGTCAGAAGGAGACTGTGGACGATCTGGAGATACCACCCGATCTTTCAAGCAGTGCGATTCAGGATGCCATGACCATCCCCGGCGCTGGGAGTGCATCCTATGAAGAGTATGCAAGTCAGCGGGAGAAACGTACTTCTGGCAGCTTTGTGGCAGAAGATGTTCTGCCTGAGTTTGACACTATCCAGGTGCAACGGGATGGCGACAAGCGTTGGCTGGTGATTGCAGCACCACCAGTAAAGGTGTGGCCGAAAGTGGTCGAGTTCTGGCGTAAAAATGGCCTGCTGTTGGTGGAGCAAAATCCGGCCGTTGGGGTAATGAAGACTGACTGGCTAGAGAGTCGGGCTGACATCAAACAGGGTTTCATCACGGAATTTTTTCGCCAGGCTCTTGGCAGTGTCTACACCTCGGCGACGAGAGACCAGTTTCGGGTGCGTCTCGAGCGTGGTGTGGAGCCAGGCGTGACTGAACTCTATCTGACACATCGTGGTATGGAAGAGAAACTGAAAGAGGACTTCAGTGGCGATGCTGACACCACTTACTGGGCGCCCCGGCCCAATGATCCGGGGATCGAAGCTTCGATGCTACGCAGTCTGATGATTCATCTGGGAGTAGCAGAAGAAAAAGCCAAGCAGGAGATTACAGCTCCGGATGTGAGAGAAGATCGCGCTCGCCTGATGGAGGGTGAGGAGCAGCCGGAATTATGGGTAGATGAGGCCTATGCACGGGCCTGGCGACTCACCGGGGTCGCGCTGGATCGGGTAGGCTTCGCCGTGGAAGATAGGGATCGTTCAACCGGCACCTATTTCGTTCGTTATAGCAACATGGTGAATGAGGACGAAGAAGAGGCGGGTTTATTCTCCAGTCTAGCATTCTGGTCGGACGATGAAAGCAAAATCGATACCCAGGCTCTGTATCAGGTAAAGCTGCTGGCTCGGGGTGAAAGCACTCGGATCGTGGTAAGGAATGAACAGGGAGAGTCCGCAGATCCGCTAGCGGTAGAGACCATTCTGGGTCTGATCTATGAACAGATTCGTTGATTACTATGCCGCTGCGATTCGCATTTCTTGGTAGTGGAAGTCGTGGGAATGCGTTACTGATCGAATCGGCCAATGCGCGAGTATTGCTCGATTGCGGCTTTGCCGCACGTGAGATTGAGCTGAGGCTGAAGCAATTGGATGTGGATCCGGCGAGTCTCACCGCAATCCTGGTGAGTCATGAACATGGGGACCATATTCGTGGTGTCGGGGCGATGGCGCGACGCTACCAGCTACCGGTGTGGATGACGCCGGGTACCTATCATAGCGCCAATTATGGAACCCTCTCCCAATTACAGTTGATCGATTGCCATACCGGGCCTTGGCACATCGAGGATATTGCTATCCATGCCTATCCGGTGCCGCACGATTCAAGAGAGCCTTGCCAATTTGTCTTGTCGGTTGATAAACACTCGCTCGGCGTATTGACCGATGCGGGGCATATCACCCCGCACATCATAGAACGCTTGCAGAACTGCGACAGTCTGGTGCTGGAGTTCAATCATGACCCGCAGATGTTGTCGAATGGCCCCTATCCCCCGTCGTTACAGGCCAGAGTCGGAGGAAGTCATGGTCACTTGAACAACCAGCAGGCACTACAGTTGCTGAGCCAGGTGCCGGTGGAGCGCTTCAGTCATCTGGTGGCCTCCCATATCAGCGAGAAAAACAACGATCCAGAACTGGTTAGGTCGATGGTTTACCAGCATCTTCCCGAACTGCAAGCTCAATTCAGCCTGGCTGAGCAGCATCGAGTCAGTGATTGGTTGTGCCTTTAGCGAACCATGCTTTCGATTGCATCGCCAGTGCTGTA